>JBBPYL010000023.1:0-16742 GCA_038199935.1 Propionibacteriales bacterium
CTGCTCGTCGCCCGGTGTCTTGGTGTGCGGCCGCTCGATCCGCTCCTGGATCCAGCGGCGCTGGTCCGGGTCCTGGATGTGCATGTACTCGATGCCGACCGTGCGGCAGTAGGAGTCGCGCAGGATGCCCAGGATGTTGCGCAGCTTCATGAAGCGGCGGCCGTCGCCGCCGAACGAGCCGGTGGCGAACTCCCGGTCGAGGTCCCACAGGGTCAACCCGTGCGTCTCCACCTCCAGGTCGGGGTGGCTGCGCTGCTGGTACTCCAGGGGGTCGGTGTCAGCCATGATGTGGCCGCGGACGCGGTAGGCGTGGATCAGCTCGAGGATCCTGGCCTGCTTGCTGATCTCGTCGTCGTGGTTGGCCGAGATGTCCTTGGCCCACCGGATCGGCTCGTAGGGGATCCTCAGGGACCGGAAGATCTCGTCGTAGAAGCCCTCCTCGCCGAGCAGGAGGTGGTGCAGGCGGCGCAAGAACTCGCCCGACTGGGCGCCCTGGATGACGCGGTGGTCGTAGGTGGAGGTCAGCGTCATGATCTTGCTAACCGCGTTACGGGTGAGGGTCTCCTCGGAGGCGCCCTGGAACTCGGGCGGGAAGTCCATCGAGCCGACGCCGATGATCGCGCCCTGGCCCTTCATCAGTCGCGGCACGGAGTGGTTGGTCCCGATGGTGCCGGGGTTGGTCAGGGTGATCGTGGTGTGGGTGAAGTCGCTCACCGCGAGCTTGTTGTCGCGCGCCTTGCGCACCAGCTCCTCGTACGCGGTCCAGAAGGCGGCGAAGTTCATGCTCTCGGTCGCCTTGATGGAGGGGACCAGCAGCTGCCGGGTCCCGTCCGGCTTGGGCAGGTCGATGGCCAGCCCGAGGTTGACGTGCGCAGGGGAGACCAGGGTCGGCTTCCCGTCGACGAGGTCGAACCCGTTGTTCATCTCCGGCATCGCCGTGGCCGCCTTGACCAGGGCGTAGCCGATCAGGTGGGTGAAGGAGACCTTTCCGCCCCGGGCCCGGGCCAGGTGGTTGTTGATGACCGTCCGGTTGTCGATGAGTAGCTTCACCGGGACCGAGCGCACGCTCGTGGCCGTCGGTACGGTGAGGCTGGCGTCCATGTTCTGCACCGTGCGGGCCGGCGCTCCGCGCAGGGTGGTCAGGTCGGGTTCGTCACTGGCCTCGGACGGGGCCGGCTTCTCCGGCTCCTTGGGCATCGGGGCGGCCACCGTGTTCTTCGGAGCATCCGGCCGGGGCTGCACGTCCTTGGCGGGCGTGGTCTTGGCCGAAGAAGAATGTGCCGGGGCGGGTTTTGCCGGGGCGGACTGCGCACGCGTGGTCTTTGCGGACTGGGTCGTGGTCGCCGCGGCCTTGGGCTGGGACTTCGGCGGCGAGCTCGGTGCGGCGCTCGGCGTACCGGCGGAGGCGGTCGAGCCTCCCGCAGAGCGGTCAGCCTTCGTGGAGGCGTCGCCGTTCTGCGTGCCCTTCTCCGACCCGTCCCGCTCCGAGAAGTACGCCCACCACGCACGGTCGACGCTGTCGGGGTCCTTCTGGAAACGCTCGAACATCTCGTCCACGAGCCACTCGTTGTCGCCGAAGGCGTCAAGTGGGTCAGCGGGAGCCTTGCTCCCGGCGGATGTCCCTGGTGAAGACTCGGCCACGGTCGCAATCGCCTCTTCCGGTGAAACCTGGTCGCGAGAACCCTAGAGTTCTCCCCATCGGCCCCCCAGGCTAGACCTTCTCCGGAAGGATTCGTAGCCGGGTGCACGGGTCGGAGGAGTCTCATGTGTCGCGTGGTTCGGGTCCGCGCGGTCTCGTCGCGAAAGGACGTCCGCAGTGGCCCTGCCTCGTCTCCTCCTGCCCGCGCGCGTGCAGGGTGCGTCGACGGCCCTCCTGACCGGGGTGCTGGCGTGCGTGCTGCTCCTGGCCGGGTGCACTGGTGGGCGCGCCCCTGCCGCCCCGGCTGCTCCAGCCGGTGAGGGGCCCTCGTCGACCGGACCGACGACCACGATGCAGCCGCGACCGGCTCCGGTACGGATCCGGGTGACCCGGGTCTCGGGCTCCCTGTCGGTGCCCGCGCGCGCTGTGCTCGCCCGCAAGATCGGCCAGGTGGTCTCGACGTACGTCGACGACGCGCTGCTCGGCGGACCCCAGCCCCGCACTGACTTCGCCGACGCCTTCGACACCTTCACCCCCGGAGCCCGGGACCGGGCCCGCGACGACGAGGCGCTGCTCACCAACATCGAGCTCGGTCCGACCACCGACCAGCTGGTGCCGCGACGGCAGACCGCGTACCTCTCGGTCCTGGCCCCCTCGCGGGTGGCCGTGGGCGTGACGGCTCGACTCGATGTGCGTTACCTCGCGCTGCGCACCGCGAAGCCCGACATGCTCGTCCGAGTGCAGGGCCGGCTCCTGCTGACCCGGACCGAGCCGGGGTGGGCGGTCTTCGGCTACGACCTCAGCCGTTCGGCGCGCACCGCACCGGAGCAGTCGTGAGGGCCCTGCGGCGGCTGGTCCGCCTCGTCGTGGCGGCCGTGCTGCTGGCCGTGCTCGCCGTGGCCCTGCCTCCCACCAGCGTGCGCGAGTCCCCGGTGAGCCTGGTCCGGCTGCCCTCGGCCCAGGCGGTCGACGCGGGGGACGACGTGGTGTGGGTGCTGTTCCTGGGCTCGGACGCACGCCCCGGAGAAGACCTGCTGCGGACCCGAGCCGACGCCATCCAGATGGTGGGCATCAACCTGCGGACCCACACGTCCGCCGTGATCGGCATCCCGAGGGACTCCTACGTCGACATCCCCGGCTTCGGCCGGGACAAGATCAACGCGTCCATGAGCGACGGTGGCCCGACACTGATGGCCCAGTCGGTGGGGAACCTGCTCGGTCTGCGTCCCGACTACGTCCTGACCACCGGCTTCGACGGCTTCCGGGCCATGGTGCAGTCGATCGGGGGGGTGACGGTGGACTCCAACTTCGCGTTCTCCGACCCCGTCCGGCCCGAAGGCTACCGGGTCGGGCCGAACCGGCTCAACGGCTTCCAGGCCCTGATCTTCGCCCGGATCCGCAAGGCCTTCCCCCGGGGTGACTTCGACCGGTCCGCCAACCAGCAGGACGTGCTGCGGGGGATCCTGCGCCAGGTGCGGGCCCGTGCCGACGAGCCGGGCTTCATGGAGCGGGCCCTGCTCAGCGTCATAGGCCAGATGGACACCGACCTCACTCCGGGCGAGCTGTACCGACTGGCCCAGGCCGCCACCACCCTCGACCCGACTCGGATGCGTGGCTGCGTGGTGCTCGGAGGTCTCGGCTACGTCGGAGCGGTGAGCGTGGTCTTCCCCGACGTGGCCCAGGCGCGGCGGATCGCCGACGACGTCCGCCGCGACGCGACGCTCGATCGCGGCTGCTGAGCGCACCCGCCGACCTGCGCCCCTCCATCGTCCGGGCCGCAGGAGACGGGATCGGCGCGCGGTCCATCCGCCGGCCGAGGTGGCGAAGTCGCGCGAACCCGGAATGGGGTGGTAGTTGGTGGTCACCGTCTGGGCTGTCTGGCCCCCCACGAGAGAGGTCGGCGACGTGAGAGTCCACACACACGGCCGCGTGCGAGCAGCGGTGGGAGAGTGCGCCCCCGGTAGGATTCGAACCTACGCTCCCGCCTCCGGAGGGCGGTGCTCTATCCCCTGAGCTACGGGGGCTCGGGAAGCGCTCAAAGCGTAGCGGACGCCGTCGGTCACCTGCCGGTACGGGTGGTCCGGGCACCCGCGGCGAGTCGATACGCTGGCTCGGTGACTCCTGAGCAGCTCTCGTCCGCCATCGTCGCCGCGCTGAGCGCGCTCTGCGACGACGGCGCGTTGACCCTTCCCGACGGCGTTCCCACCGCGGTGGTGGTCGAGCGCCCCAAGAACAAGGAGCACGGCGACTACGCCACCAACGTCGCACTGCAGCTGACGAAGAAGGCCGGGGTCCCGCCGCGTGACCTCGCCGGACTGCTCGCTGACCGACTCGCGGTGACCGAGGGCGTCG
Source organism: Propionibacteriales bacterium (assembly GCA_038199935.1). Classification (GTDB taxonomy): domain Bacteria; phylum Actinomycetota; class Actinomycetes; order Propionibacteriales; family Nocardioidaceae; genus Nocardioides_B. The sequence goes on from JBBPYL010000023.1 coordinate 3,992, forward strand.
CCGCCGTCGCCGTCGCCGGTCCCGGGTTCCTGAACATCTCCGTCGAGGCGGGTGCGCAGGGTGTGCTGGCCGCGCAGGTCGTCGAGGCCGGCGTGGCCTACGGCGCCAACGACCTGTTCCAGGGCGAGAAGATCAACCTCGAGTTCGTCTCGGCCAACCCGACCGGGCCGATGCATCGGGGGGGCACCCGCTGGGCTGCGGTCGGGGACGCCCTCGGTCGCATATTCACGCTCTCCGGGGCGGAGGTGACCCGGGAGTACTACTTCAACGACCACGGGGCCCAGATCGACCGGTTCGCCCGGTCGCTGCTGGCCGGCGCCCAGGGCCGGCCGGCCCCCGAGGACGGCTACGGCGGCGAGTACATCGGCGAGATTGCGCGAGCCGTGCTGGGCGAGCGCCCCGACACCCTCGACCTGCCCGACCCCGAGGCGCAGGAGGTCTTCCGTGCCCTCGGCGTGAACCGGATGTTCGACGAGATCAAGGCGACCCTGCACGACTTCGGGGTGGACTTCGACGTCTACTTCCATGAGAACAACCTGCACGAGTCCGGCGCCGTCGACCGCGCCATCGCGCGCCTCACGGAGATGGGCAACACCTACGAGTCGGATGGTGCGCTGTGGATCCGTACCGAGAAGTACGGTGACGACAAGGATCGGGTCATCGTCAAGTCCGACGGCGAGGGCGCCTACATCTCCGGCGACGCGGCGTACTACGTGGACAAGAAGGAACGTGGTTTCGACCGCTGCCTGATCATGCTCGGCGCCGACCACCACGGGTACGTGGGACGGCTGATGGCCCTGTGTGCCGCGTTCGGCGACGAGCCGGGAAAGGACCTCGAGGTGCTGATCGGCCAGATGGTCAACCTGCTCGACCACGGCAAGCCGGTGCGGATGTCCAAGCGAGCCGGCACCGGGATCACGCTCGAGGACCTGGTCGAGGCGATCGGGGTGGACGCGGCCCGTTACGCCCTGGCGCGCTACACCAACGACACGAACATCGACATCGACCTGGCGTTGTGGGCCAGGCAGAGCAGCGACAACCCGGTGTACTACGTCCAGTACGCCCACGCCCGATTGTCGGCGATCCTGCGCAACGGCGCCGACCTGTCCCTGGTCCCGGCGGTCGGAGACGCGTTCGACCCCTCCTTGCTCTCCCACGAGCGCGAGGGCGACCTGCTGCGCGGTCTCGCCGAGTTCCCGCGGGTGGTGGCCTCCGCGGCTGCTCTTCGGGAGCCGCACCGCGTTGCGCGCTACCTGGAGGAGACGGCGTCGAGCTTCCACAAGTTCTACGACGCCTGCCGGGTCCTGCCTCAGGGCGACGAGGAGCCCAGCGACCTGCACGCCGCCCGGCTGCTCCTGGTCTCCGCGACCCGCACGGTTCTCGCCAACGGTCTGGCTCTGCTCGGGGTCACCGCCGCGGAGCGGATGTGAGTCGCGTGACTGGGCGCTCTGGCGCGCACGGAGTAGGCGGGTGAGGGCCCACGAGGCCGGGTGGGCGCACGCCGAGAGTAGGCGCGGGCCTTCCTGGCTGCGCGAGCCCGCGGACGTCGGCGACCTCGTCCCGCTGCTCTGGTCCCGCACGGCGACCAAGAACGCCGACGGTGCCCTGGAGGTCGGCGGGGTCGACGTCCGTGACCTCGTCGCCCGGCACGGCTCCCCGGCCTACGTCCTGGACGAGGCCGACTTCCGGTCCCGAGCGCGCGGGTTCGCCGACGCCTTTGCCGGCTTCGACGTCTACTACGCCGGCAAGGCCTTCCTGTGCACCGCAGTCGCCCGGTGGATCGCCGAGGAGGGCCTGAGCCTCGACGTCTGCTCGGCCGGCGAGCTGAGTCTGGCGCTGCGCGCAGGCACGGACCCGGCGCGGATCCTTCTGCACGGCAACAACAAGTCGCGCGCCGAGCTGGCCCGAGCCGTCGAGGTCGGCGTCGGCCGCATCGTGGTCGACTCCTTCGCCGAGATCGACCGGATCGGGGAGGTGGTCTCGTCGGCGCCGGACGCCGCGCCCGTGCGTGTCCTGGTCCGGGTCACCGCAGGCGTCGAGGCGCACACCCACGAGTACATCGCCACCGCCCACGAGGACCAGAAGTTCGGCTTCTCGCTGACCGCCGGTGACGCCTTCGAGGCGGTACGGCGGATCGCCGCCACCGATGGCCTCGAGCTGGTCGGACTGCACTCGCACATCGGCAGCCAGATCTTCGACACCTCGGGCTTCGAGGTCGCAGCCCGGCGGGTCGTCGCCCTGCACGCCCGGATCTCACGCGAGCTCGGCGTCCGGCTGCCCGAGCTCGACCTCGGGGGCGGCTTCGGGATCGCCTACACCACGCAGGACGACCCGGCCGACCCTCACCTGCTGGCCTGCGAGCTGACCCGGATCGTCGAGCACGAGTGCCGGGCCCACGACCTGCCGGTGCCCCGGCTGGCCATCGAGCCCGGCCGGGCCATCGCCGGTCCCTCGATGTGTACCGTCTACGAGGTCGGCACGGTCAAGTTCGTCGAGCTCGACGCCGGAGCCTCGCGGACCTACGTCTCGGTGGACGGCGGCATGAGCGACAACATCCGTACCGCGCTCTACGACGCCGACTACAGCTGCACCCTCGCCTCGCGTCGCTCGGCCGCCGACCCGGTCCTGGCCCGGGTCGTGGGGAAGCACTGCGAGGCCGGGGACATCGTGGTCAAGGACGAGTTCGTGCCCGGTGACATCGTCGCCGGAGACCTTCTCGCCGTTCCGGGCACGGGGGCCTACTGCCGCTCGATGGCCAGCAACTACAACCACGCCCTGCGGCCGCCGGTGATCTCGGTGGCCGACGGCGCGGCCACGACGTTGATGCGTCGGGAGACCGAGGACGACCTCTTCGCCACCGATCTGGGCGCGTACGGTGCGCCGGTGGGCGATGATGGGGCCGACGACCCGAGGGTCGCCGCGGCTGCGGCGGCCCAACCGGACCACGAAGGGACCACCCGGTGACCACCCCTCTGAGGCTCGCCCTGCTGGGCTGCGGCTCGGTGGGCAGCCAGGTCGCGCGGCTGCTCCACGAGCAGGCCGACGACCTCACCGCCCGGATCGGAGCGCCGATCGAGCTGGTCGGGGTCGCCGTGCGTCGTCCAGAGCTGGTGCGAGACATCGGTGGCTACCGGCTGCCCTCCGAGCTGCTGACCACCGACGCCGCGGGACTCGTCTCCCGGGGCGACGTCGACCTGGTGGTCGAGGTCATCGGCGGGATCGAGCCCGCGCGCAGCCTGATCCTGGGGGCCCTGGAGAACGGTGCGTCGGTGGTGACCGCCAACAAGGCCCTGCTGGCCGAGGACGGCCGCACGCTTTTCGAGGCGGCGGAGAAGGCCGACCGTGACCTCTACTTCGAGGCGGCGGTGGCCGGGGCCATCCCGATCCTGCGCCCGTTGCGCGAGTCGCTGGCCGGCGACCGGGTCCGCCGGGTGATGGGGATCGTCAACGGGACGACGAACTTCATCCTCGACAAGATGGACACCTCCGGAGCCGGCTTCGCCGAGTCGTTGGAGGAGGCCCAGGAGCTCGGGTACGCCGAGGCTGACCCCACCGCGGACATCGAGGGCTACGACGCCGCGGCGAAGGCCGCGATCCTGGCCAGCCTGGCCTTCCACACCCGGGTCGGAGCCGGGGACGTCTACCGCGAGGGCATCACCGAGGTCACCGCGAGCGACGTCGCCGCCGCGCGCCAGATGGGGACCGTGGTCAAGCTGCTGGCCATCTGTGAGCTGCGGGAGACACCGGACGGGCCGGCGGTCTCGGCCCGCGTCCACCCGGCGATGATCCCTCGCTCGCATCCGCTGGCCAGCGTCCGCGAGGCCTACAACGCCGTCTTCGTCGAGAGCGAGGCCGCAGGACAGCTGATGTTCTACGGACCTGGCGCCGGCGGTGCGCCGACGGCGAGCGCGGTCCTGGGGGACCTCGTCACCGTGGCCCGGAACCGGCTGGCCAACGTGCGTGGTGCCGGCGAGTCTGCCTACGCCGACCTCGCCGTCCTGCCCATGAGTCAGACCGAGACTCGTTACCACGTGTGCGTCGACGTCGAGGACCGCGCGGGGGTGCTGGCCGCCGTGGCCGCCATCTTCGCCGACCACGACGTCTCCATCCAGACCGTTCGTCAGGAGGGCCGTGGCGACGACGCGCAGCTGGTCGTCGTCTCGCACCGGGCCACCGACGAGGCCCTGAGCGAGACGGTGGCGGCCGTGCGCCGTCGCGACTTCGTGCGCGACGTCTCCTCGGTGATGCGCGTGGAGGGTGAGCAGGCGTGAGCGTGCAGAGCCCCCAGCGGGTGTCCCACCAGTGGCGTGGGGTCATCGACGAGTACCGCGACCGCCTCGACCTCCCGCCGAACACCCCGACGATCACGCTGCGTGAGGGCGGGACCCCGCTGGTCGACAGCCCCTGGCTCTCCCGGCTCACCGGTGGTGAGGTCTGGCTCAAGGTCGAGGGCGACAACCCGACCGGCTCATTCAAGGACCGGGGCATGACCGTGGCCCTGTCGGTGGCCGTCGGGCAGGGCGCCGAGGCGGTGGTCTGCGCGTCGACCGGCAACACGTCGGCGTCGATGGCGGCGTACGCGGCGCGGGCAGGGGTCAAGCCCCTGGTCCTGGTGCCGCAGGGCAAGATCGCCGCCGGGAAGCTGGCGCAGGCGATCGTGCACGGGGCGCAGGTGATCATGGTCCGAGGCAACTTCGACGACTGCCTGAGGATGTCGCGCGAGCTCGCCGACTCCTACCCGGTGGCCCTGGTCAACTCGGTGAACCCGATGCGGCTCGAGGGTCAGAAGACCGCGTCCTTCGAGATCGTCGACTTCCTCGGTGACGCCCCCGACGTGCACGTGCTTCCGGTGGGCAACGCCGGCAACATCTCGGCGTACTGGAAGGGTTACCGCGAGTTGCGCGACGGCGGCGAGAGCACGCGGCTGCCGCGGATGCTCGGCTGGCAGGCGGCCGGTGCCGCGCCGTTGGTGCACGGCGAGCCGGTCGCCGCCCCCGAGACGGTTGCGTCCGCCATCCGGATCGGCAACCCGGCCTCGTGGCACCTCGCTGTGGACGCCCAGCAGCACTCCGGGGGCTCCTTCCGTGCCGTCGACGACGCCGAGATCCTCGCCGCGCAGCGGCGGCTGGCCGCGGAGGAGGGCGTCTTCGTCGAGCCGGCCTCCGCCGCGGGGGTCGCCGGGCTCCTCAAAGAGGTGGAGTCCGGGGTGTCCTACGCCGGTCAGCAGCTGGTCGTCACGGTGACCGGGCACGGGCTGAAGGACATCGACACCGCACTGTCCACGTTCACCGACCTCGTCGACACCGTTGTGGAGGCCGACGCCGCGGCCGCCGCCGAGGCCGCCGGGCTGCGCTGATGGGGTGCTTCGTCCCGGGTCCGGTCACGGTGACCGTCCCGGCCACGAGCGCGAACCTCGGTCCGGGGTACGACGCCCTCGGTCTCGCCCTGTCGCTGCGCGACACCATCACGGCCGAGGTCGTCGAGGGCCCGGACCAGATCGTGGCCCACGGTGAGGGGGCCAGCAGCGTCCCCACCGACCGCATGCACCTGGTGGTGCGCTCGATGGACCTGGCCTTCGACCAGATGGGGGTGCCCCGCCCGTCGCTCCGGGTGGACTGCACCAACGTGATCCCGCACGGACGCGGTCTCGGCTCCTCCTCGGCGGCCATCGTTGCGGGAGTGCACGCAGCCCGCAGCCTGGTGGCCGACGCCTCGCTCCGGCTGGGGGACGAGGACGCGTTCGCGCTCGCTGCCGAGATCGAGGGCCACCCCGACAACGTGGCCCCCGCCTTCTGGGGCGGCTTCACACTCGCCTGGGCCGAGGCCGGTCGCTTCCGATCCGTGCGCTGCCCGGTGGACCTCGGGCTGCGCCTGGTCGCCCTGGTGCCGTCGGCTCCAGTGCCCACGAGCCTGGCCCGCGGGCTGCTGCCCGCCCAGGTCGCGCACACCGACGCCGCGTCGAACCTGGGACGTGCCGCGCTGATGGTCCTCGCGCTGGGAGGACGGCACGACCTGTTGCTGCCCGCGTCCTACGACCGGCTCCACCAGCGCCACCGCCGACCGGCGATGCCCGCCAGCATCGACCTCGTGGAGGCCCTGCGGGCTGACGGACTGGCCGCGGTCGTCTCCGGAGCCGGTCCGACGGTGCTCGTACTGGGGGGCCACCCCGCGGGGGGTGATGAGACGGAGGAGCTGACGCCGCGGGTGATGGGTGTCCTGGGACGCGGTGCCGATCAGTGGCTCCGAGTGTCACTCGCCGTCGAGGAGGCCGGGGTGCGTACGGAGGCCTGAGGAGACCGGTGCCTGTCCGTGACCGAGTCGTGATCGACCAAGCCTCCAGGCGACCCGGCCACGGGTGTTAGTCTGGCCACGCGCCGATGATCGCGCGGTTATCTCGATCTGTGGCTCTGGTTCGCCCCTTGCGAGCCCATCGTGCGCAAACCCCCCCCCGTGTCATCCGTCATTCCGACGTCCCTGGCGACGACGGTCCGGTGACCGTCCGGGGGACTCCACTGTGAAGCAGACCGCCGGCCACGCCGGGTCGGTCCGGAACGTGGGAAGGACCTCACGTGAGCGAAACGACCACGACGACCTCGGGGAGCACTTCGGGGCGCAAGCGTCCGCCTGGTGTCGAGGGGATGCTGCTGCCTCAGCTCAAGCAGATGGCCGGTGCCCTCGGAATCAAGGGGGCCGGCGGTATGCGCAAGGGTCAGCTCCTCGAGGCGATCAAGTCCGCCCACACCAGTAGCCAGACCAGTGCCCAGACCAGTGCCCAGACCAGTGCCCAGACCAGTGGCCAGACCGGTGCCCAGCGGGGGAGCCACACGGCGGACCCGACGAGCGACCGGACCCCGGTCCAGAGCGACGACACGTCGCCCGCCCAGCCGTCGCAGGACAACGCCCCGCGGACCCAGGGCGCGACGGCCAGGACACGAACCCGGTCCGGCGCGTCGCGACGCAGTGCGCCGCCCAGCCCGGAGCCCGGGGCCGACGTCACCGCGGAGCCGGCCGCCGACTCGACTCCGTCGACCTCGTCGGCCCAGAGCGAGACCACCTCGGAGCCGGACGAGGGCGAGCGGGGCCCGCGTGGGCGCAGCCGCAGCGAGCGCACCCGTCGGGAGCAGAGCCCTCCAGTCGAGGAGGAACCGACCGCGAGCGGGCAGCCCGAGCAGAACGGTCAGAACGCGCGCCGCGAGCAGGGCGACCAGAGCGGACGCGGTGACCGAGCGGCTCGCAACGAACGCAATGACCGCAACGACCAGTCCGAGCAGGGCGGCCGAGCTGACCGGTCCGACCGCAACGAGCAGAGCGACCGGTCCGACCAGAGCGACCGGTCCGACCAGAGCGACCGCAACGACGACGGGTCGATCCGCAGCAGCCGCAGCCGACGTCGCCGCGGCAGGGACCGCGACCGGACCGAGACCGCACCGCCGACCCGCAACGACCGACCGAGCCGCAGCGGCCGCAACGAGCCTGACACGCAGATCCTCGACGACGACGTCCTGGTCCCGGTGGCCGGCATCCTCGACGTGCTCGACAACTACGCCTTCGTCCGCACCAGCGGCTACCTGCCCGGGTCCGACGACGTCTACGTCTCGCTCTCGATGGTCCGCAAGCTCGGGCTCCGTCGCGGGGACGCGGTCACCGGCCAGGTCCGTCAGCCGCGCGAGGGTGAGCGCAAGGAGAAGTTCAACCCGCTGGTGCGGATCGAGACCGTGAACGGGGCTGACCCCGAGGCCTCCCGGCAACGGGTGGAGTTCGGGAAGCTGACTCCCCTCTACCCCTCCGAGCGCCTCCGGCTCGAGACCGACTCGACCAATCTCATCGGCAGGGTGATCGACATCGCCGCTCCGATCGGGAAGGGCCAGCGTGGGCTGATCGTGTCCCCGGCCAAGGCCGGCAAGACGATGATCCTCCAGTCGATCGCCAATTCGATCACCACCAACAATCCCGAGTGCCACCTGATGGTGGTTTTGGTCGACGAGCGTCCCGAGGAAGTCACCGACTTCGAGCGCTCGGTCAAGGGCGAGGTCATCTCCTCGACCTTCGATCGCCCGGCCGGTGACCACACGGCGGTGGCCGAGCTGGCCATCGAGCGCGCCAAGCGCCTGGTCGAGCTGGGCCACGACGTGGTCGTCCTTCTCGACGGCATCACCCGTCTGGGCCGGGCCTACAACCTGGCCGCACCGCCCAGCGGACGCATCCTCTCCGGAGGCGTGGACTCGGCGGCGCTCTACCCGCCGAAGCGGTTCTTCGGCGCCGCCCGGAACATCGAGGACGGCGGCTCGCTGACCATCATCGCCACGGCGCTGATCGAGAGCGGATCGAAGATGGACGAGGTGATCTTCGAGGAGTTCAAGGGCACCGGCAACATGGAGATCCGGCTGCGACGCGATTTCGCCGACCGTCGGCTCTATCCCGCGATCGACGCGGTGCAGTCCGGCACCCGGCGCGAGGAGCTGCTGATGAGCCAGGAGGAGCTGGCGATCGTGTGGAAGCTGCGGCGGGTCCTCTCGGGTCTCGACGGTCAGCAGGCCCTCGAGCTCCTGCTCGAGCGGCTCAAGAAGAGCCGGAGCAACGTGGAGTTCCTGATGCAGGTGCAGAAGACCACGCCGACGGTGGCCAAGTCCGCCGAGTGACCCGGCCCTCGCGCGGTCCGGGGAATGTCCGGGCCACCGTCGTGGCTTGACTCCAGGTGACTGATCTTCATGACGACCTCCGGCCCACCCACGCGCCCACGGTGACGCCCCCGCTGGCGAAGCGTCGTCACGTGCAGCTGATCCTGGTCCTCGGGAGTCTGATCGCACTGGGTCCCCTCACGATCGACATGTATCTGCCGGCCTTCCCCCAGCTCGCCGACGACCTGAGCGCGTCGACGTCGGCGGTCCAGCTCACCTTGACCGGGATGCTGGCCGGGCTGGCGATCGGTCAGCTGATCATCGGGCCGCTCTCGGACGCCCTGGGCCGCCGCAAGCCGCTGATCACGGGCCTGGTGGTGCACCTGCTGGCGTCGCTGCTGTGCGCGGTGGCGCCCAGTGTCGAGCTCCTGAGCGTCGTCCGAGTCGTCCAGGGCTTCGCCGGTGCGGCGATCTCGGTGGTGGCCCTGGCCACGGTGCGCGATCTGTTCAGCGGCTCCGACGTGGCCCGGACCATGTCCCGGCTGATGCTGGTCATCGGCCTCGCGCCGATCCTCGCGCCCAGTCTCGGCGGCCTGGTGCTGCAGCTGGCTCCCTGGCGAGGCCTCTTCGTCGTCCTGGCCGTGGCTGCCCTGCTGCTCGTCGTGGTCGCCGTCGTCGGCCTGGAGGAGACCCTGCCTCCCGAGCGTCGCCGGCCGGCCCGGATCGGCGCCACGCTGGCCACCTACCGCTCGCTGTTCGCCGACCGCACCTTCGTGGCGCTGGTCGCCATCGCGGGTCTGACGTTCTCCTCGATCTTCGTCTACGTCTCGGGGGCCTCGTTCGTCCTCCAGGACGGCTTCGGCCTCAGTGAGGCCGCCTTCGGGCTGGTCTTCGGCGCGAACTCCGTGGCCCTGACCGTCGCCTCCCAGCTGAACCCGCCGCTGATCTCGCGGTTCGGCCCGGCGAACGTGCTCACCTTCGGCATTGGTCTGTCCATCGTCGCCTCGGCAGCGGTCGTCGTGGCCGGCCTGACCGGATTCGGCGGCCTGGCCGGGGTACTGATCCCGCTCGGCCTGGTCCTCGGCGCCGCAGGGCTGTCCTTCCCCAACACCCCTGCGCTCGCGCTGTCCCGGCACGGCGACTCCGCCGGCACCGCCTCGGCCCTGCTGGGCTGCGCCCAGTTCGGGGTCGGTGCCGCGGTGGCCCCCCTGGTCGGGCTCTTCGGTGGTGCGAGCGCCACCCCGATGGGCGTCACCATGCTCATCGTCACCGCGCTCGCAGGCCTGCTGATGGTGAGCGTGGTCCGTCGGGACCCGGCGGTCCACGACATCGACTGAGGGGCTCTACGAGGTGGCCCTCCAGCCGGGTGGGTGCGTGGCCTGGGTCACACTCAGCCCGGTCACACTCTTCTCGCGGAGGCGTCATGTCCACGTCCACGTCCAGGTCGTCAAGCACGGCCGACGACCAGAACGACTCCGGCGACGAGTCCAGGCAGCGGGCCTCGTCGAAGGTGTGGGTCTTCCGAGGGGCTCGGGCTGGCCCTGGCCGTCGTGGCCTGGTTGCTGCTCTCCGGGTCCGACCTATCGCCACAGGGTCGTGCGGTCGCCGCCATCGGCGTGCTGATGGCCGCCTGGTGGATGACCGAGGCGCTGCCCCTCTCGGCGACGGCACTCCTGCCGATCGTGCTCTTTCCCGTCTTCGGCGTGCTCTCGGTAGAGGAGGCGACGGCGCCGTACGCCAACCCCATCGTGTTCTTGTTCATGGGCGGCTTCCTGATCGCCATCGCCATGCAGAAGTGGAACCTGCACCGGCGGATCGCGCTGCACACGGTGCACACGGTCGGGACGCATCCGCGCCAGATCGTGCTGGGCATGATGATCGCCACGGCCTTCCTGTCCATGTGGGTCTCCAACACGGCGACCACGCTGATGATGCTGCCGATCGCACTCTCCGTCCTCTCGCTCGTGGTCGAGCGGACCGGCGCCGCGTCGGGGGAGCAGTCCGACGGCGAGGGGGACAGCGACGTCGCCAGCCGGGTCCGCGGGGGTGAGACGGTGAGCGAGGTCGTCTCCGACTCCTCGGTGAGGATCTTCGGGGTGGGCCTGGTGCTCTCGATCGCCTGGGCGGCGTCGATCGGCGGCCTGGGTACCCTGCTGGGCAGCCCGCCCAACGCCATCGTCGCGGCCTACATCAGCGAGGAGCTGGGCCGCGACATCGGCTTCCTGGAGTGGATGATCCTCGGCGTGCCCCTCGTGGTCACCTTCATCGCGATCGCGTGGCTGCTGGTGACCCGGGTCCTGTTCCGCAGCGACCTCGAGGAGATCCCTGGCGGCAAGGCGATGATCGAGGAGGAGATCGAGAAGCTGGGCCCGGTCAGCCGCGGTGAGAAGCTGGTACTGGTCGTGTTCCTCTCCGCCGCGTTCCTGTGGATCGTCCCCGGTCTGCTGAGCAGCATCGGCGCCGTAGCCGACGCCGCCCCCTGGTTGGGCACCCTGGACGACACCGCGATCGGCATCGCCGCCGGGATCAGCCTCTTCCTCATCCCGGCCGAGGGACGCCGCACGATGGTGCTGACCTGGACGGACGCCCAGAAGGGTCTGCCCTGGGGGGTCCTGCTGCTCTTCGGCGGCGGTCTGAGCCTGGCTGCCGCCACCTTCGTGCCGGTCCTCGGCGGTGTCGCTGCCGGCATCGGGGTCGACGGGGTCACGCTGCTCATCCCGGCGGCCCTGGCCGCCACCTGTGCCTTCATGCTTCCGGTGGGCACCCCGCCCAACGCGATCGTCTTCGGCTCCGGGGCGGTCACGATCTCCCAGATGGCCCGCGGGGGAGCGGTCCTCAACATCGTCGGGGTGCTGCTCATCACTACGTTCGCCGCCGCGATCGGCACCTGGGCGCTGGGCATGGAGTTCTTCTAGTCGAGCCGAACGGGCCGAGTCCGGCGGGTAGCCGACCCCGGAATTACCACCCCCGGGTCGTTGTTTGACACACTGATTGGCTGGTTCCGGTTCACGTGCCCGCACACGCGCGCGGTACGACCCGGCGACCGAACCCCGAGAGGACACCCATGAAGAAGGACATCCACCCGAACTACACCGAGACTGCCGTGACCTGCACCTGCGGGGCGCAGTTCACCACGCGCAGCACCTCCGAGAGCGGCACCATGCGCGCCGACGTGTGCTCGCAGTGCCACCCGTTCTACACCGGCAAGCAGAAGATCCTCGACACCGGCGGTCGCGTCGCCCGCTTCGAGGCTCGCTACGCCAAGAAGGCCCCCGCGAAGAAGTAGCGTCCCCGAGGCGCCGACCACCACGAACGTCGTGGAGGTCGGCGCCTCGCTCCGTCCGTGACCCTCTGGTCGCCCGTCCCCGCAGGAGAGGAGCCGCCGTGTTCGAGGCAGTCGAAGGGCTCGTGGGCGAGCACCGCGAGCTCGAGCACCGCCTGGCCGACCCCTCGATCCACGCCGACCAGGGCCTGGCCAAGCGGCTCAACCAGCGCTACGCGGAGCTCTCGGCCATCGTCCGGACCTACGACGACTGGAGGCAGCTCGCCGGCGACGTCGAGGCTGCGCACGAGCTGGCCGCCGAGGACGCAGCCTTCGCCGCGGAGGAGGTCGTCCTCGCCGAGCGTCACGCCGCGGCCGAGGAGAGGCTGCGTCACCTGCTGGTGCCACGGGACCCCGCCGACTCCAAGGACGCCCTGCTGGAGATCAAGTCCGGGGAGGGTGGCGAGGAGTCCGCGCTGTTCGCCGGCGACCTGCTGCGGATGTACACCCGCTTCGCAGAGCGTCGCGGCTGGAGCACCGAGCAGCTCGACGCCACCGAGTCGGACCTCGGCGGCTTCAAGTCCGTGACGGTGGCCGTGAAGAGTCGGGGGACCAGTGAGCCGGGCGAGGCGCCGTACGCCCTGATGAAGTTCGAGGGTGGCGTGCACCGGGTGCAGCGGGTCCCGGTCACCGAGAGCCAGGGCCGAGTTCACACATCGGCCGCCGGCGTCCTGGTGATGCCGGAGGCCGAGCAGGTCGATGTCGAGATCGACGACAACGACCTGCGCATCGATGTCTATCGCTCGTCAGGGCCCGGTGGCCAGAGCGTCAACACCACTGACTCGGCGGTCCGCATCACGCACGTCCCGAC
>JBBPYL010000024.1:0-14524 GCA_038199935.1 Propionibacteriales bacterium
CAACAAGACGTCGTCCTCGACTGTGTAGATGATGCGGTAGTCGCCGACCCGGACACGCAGACCCGGCCGGCCCTGCAGGGCGCGCGCACCTGGCGGCCTTGGATCCTGGGCGAGCAGCGCAATCGCGCCTTGGACACGACGACGAACCTGAGGGTCGAGTTTCCTCAAGGAACGGGCCGCCGCGGGGCGCAGCTCGATGCGATACCCGCTCACTCCCAACCAAGGTCAGCCTTGACCTGCTCCCATGGGATGTTCGGTCCCTCTTCGGCCATCGCCTCGTCGAAGGCCGCGACATCCTCGACGTCCTCCAACGCCGCCATGAGCTGCTCATAGCGCTCGGGACTCACCAGCACCCCAGCTAAGCGACCACGGCGCTGTACGAACACGGCCTCGGTACGGGCGGTCTCCATCGCATCGGGCAGGTGGTTGCGCGCGTCGCTGATGTTCATCGTGGCCATACCCGAACTGTACAACTCAACCCGCGGATCGTACATATCCTGTTCTGCCCCAAGGTTCTGAGCCAATACGCGTTTCCGCAGACCGAACCGTCTGCGGCGACGCATTGTGGCCCAAGGGTGTAGATGACGGGATTGCCCCGGTAGCCCTGTCCGGAGGCGTCCCCGGGACGGGGGCGTCATACGGAACACCCATTAGTGAGGATTGCGGTCGGGAATGCGTGGGCCCACCCAGTGGACCAGCTCGGCGCGAACTCGGCCTTCCGGTGCCACCTGGTTGAGCCGAACCCTTTCGGCGAGAAGCAGTCAGCAGCCGAGTAGCCACCCTCTGACAGCCGGACGTCTCCATCCGGAACCGCGCGACTGGCTTCATCTGTAGGTCGCGTTCGACTTGACGACGAGTGACGAGTCCCAGATCCGCTCTCCCAGAACGCCTTCGAAGACCTTCAAACTGAGCGGCACGCATGCTACGAAGGTCCGTAGATCGGTCCGTCCACTTGGGCGGGCCGGACGTCATTTCAAGGCTAGTTGACGACGGCTGACGGGCGGTGAGCAGGCCGGTGCATGGTGGGGTGAAGTTCTACCGCGGCTCCCCTGGCGCCGCGCGGTCCTACGTCGAGGCGGACCGTTCACGCGTCGATGACTACTACCTCGCCGAGGGCACCGGAGTCGCCACGAGGTACGTCGCCGAGGCCACCCTGCCGAGTGAGGATGCGGGGGGACACGAGGGGGGACGCCCCGACACCGTGGTGAGGAACGGGGGGACGCTCGACGGGGACGCCCTACGAACGGTGGGTCGGCGGGTACGACATCGAGACCGGCCGGCCGAAGGGCCGGCTCCGGACGGACGAGCACGCGCTGCGGTTCGTCGAGGTCGTGGTCAACGGCCGAAGACCTGGTCACTCGCCGCGGCGCTGCACCCCGAGGTCGCGGCCGCGTACGACGCGGCGCAGGAACGTGCCGCGGGCGAGATCATCGGCTGGCTGGCCGAGCACGCCACGACCCGGGTCGGGCCACGTAGCCGGCAGGTCCAGGTCCCGGTCGAGCGCCTCGAGGCCGCGGTGGTGCGGCACTACACCTCACGGGCTGGTGACCCGCACCGTCACCTGCACCTCCAGGTCAACGACCGCGTCTACGCGGCCGGACAGTGGCGGGGGCTGCACTCAGTCGGCGTCGTGGACTCCATCGAGGCGATCAACGGGATAGGCCACGCCGCGGTCATGTGCGACCCCCACCTGAGGAGCGCGCTCGCTGCGCACGGGTACACCCCGACCCCGACTCCGATGTGTACCACGCGACGAGACTCGTAAACATGCAGGTCAGAAACCTGTCTGGTGGGGCGGGTGGGGCTCGAACCCACGACCCAAGGATTATGAGTCCTCTGCTCTAACCGACTGAGCTACCGCCCCGTGCGCCGTCGCTGCCCCGGGAGCCTAGCGAACGCCCCGCTCCCGATCTCGGGTCAGTCCGGCCGACCGACAGCAGTACGTCGTCCGCGGGTGAGCACCGCCCCCGAGGCCACCACCGCCCCGACGGTGACCAGCCCCACGCCGAGCGTGGCCGCCGTGGCCACCCCGGCCACCAGCAGCGGCCCACCCGCGTCGCCGAGTTCCCGGCCCAGCTCGGCCGCACCCATGGTCTGACCCAGCCGCTCGGTCGGGGTGGAGGAGGCTAGGGACGCGAAGCCGAGCGGGGTGACCACCCCGACGCCGACCCCGATCAGTGGGGCGGCCAGCAGCAGGCCCCACACGCCGGGCAGGGCCGCGGCGGCCAACCCGGCCCCGGCTACGACCAGCCCGAGGCTGAGGCCTCGGCGCACCTCGAGGCGGCCGGCGTCCAGCGCCCGCCCGACCCGAGGCTGGACCACCGCGGTGACTACGGCCAGGACCGACACCACGGCGCCGGTCACCGCCGGGCCGAGCCCGGCGTTCGCCCCGGCCAGGGGTAGGAAGCCGACACCGACCGAGAGGGCGGCCGTGGCACTGGCCAACGCCAGGGTGGGTCGCCAGAAGACCGGGTCGCCGAGCCGTCGGGCCAGGTCGGCCAGCGTCTGACGGCGTCGGGGCAACGGCGGTGCGACCGGCACCGCGACCACGGCCCATCCCGCGACGCCCACAGCCAGCACGGCGAGGACGGTGAAGACCAGTCCCAGACCTCCCACGAGCACGAGGACCCCACCGAGCAGCGGCCCGAGCGCGTAGCCGAGGCTCTTGGAGAAGCCGTAGGACCCGAAGGCCCGACCCTGCCCGGTCCGCGGGCTCAGCCGGGCGACCAGCGCGGAGGCGGCCGGGGAGAACGCCGAGGCGGACGCACCCTGGGCCAGCCGCGCCACCCACAGCCAGCCCACCGAGCCGACGACTGCGTACGACGCGGAGGCGAGCGCGAAGCCGATCAGGCCGCCGACCAGCACGGGCTTGGCCCCGATCCGGTCCGCCAGCGTGCCGAACACCGGCTTGAGCACGACCTCGGCCCCGTCGTAGAGCGCGAGCAGCACCCCCAGGGTCATCAACGAGGTGACCGCGTCGGCCGAGCCCGAGGCCAGGTTCGCGGCGACTGCGTGCGCACCGAAGGCGGTGGTGAACCCGGCCGCGTGCAGCGGGAGAAGCATCCGCCGCGACGCCGGAGCCGGGGCGGTCATCCGCCGAATGTCTCACACGCCCGACGGGTGGGCAGGATGGGCCCATGGCCCCGTGGGTGCTGCACGTCGACATGGACCAGTTCATCGCTGCCGTCGAGGTGCTGCGCCGTCCCGAGCTCGCGGGTCGGCCCGTCGTCGTCGGCGGCCGCGGCGACCCGACCGAGCGGGGGGTGGTCTCCACCGCGTCGTACGAGGCCCGAGCCTTCGGGGTCCGGTCCGGCATGCCGCTGCGCGTCGCCGTACGCCGCTGTCCCGACGCCGTCTTCCTCCCCGTCGACAAGCCCGCCTACGACGCGGCCTCGGAGCGGGTGATGGCCGCCCTGCGCGCCGTACCCGGCACCGTGGTCGAGGTGCTCGGCTGGGACGAGGCCTTCGTCGGGGCCGAGACCGACGACCCGGACGCCCTGGCCGCCCGGATCCGGGCCGACGTGCTCGCCGCCACCGACCTGCACTGCTCGGTTGGCATCGGGGACACCACGGTGCGGGCCAAGATCGCCACCGACTTCGGGAAACCGCGGGGCACCTTCCGACTGACCCGCGAGACGTGGCTCGTGGTGATGGGCGACCGACCCAGCCGCGACCTGTGGGGCGTCGGTCCCCGGATCGCCGAGCGCCTGGCCGGTCTCGGCATCGGCACGGTCTCCGAGCTGGCCGCAGCGGACGAGGCCCTCCTCGTGGCGGAGTTCGGGCCCGCCAACGGTGGGCACCTGGGCCGACTCGGCCGAGGGGAGGGACGGACCCGGGCCGACGACACCCCCTGGGTGGCCCGCGCGCACGGACGGGAGGCGACCTACCAGGAGGACCTGGTCTCCTCCGGCGAGAAGCAGGCCGCCCTGGTCACCTTGGCCGAGCAGGTCGTGGCCGACCTCGCGGTGGAGGGCCGAGCCTGTATGCGGGTGCACCTCAAGGTGCGCTTCGCCCCCTTCCTCACCCTCACGCGGGTCCGCAAGCTCTCCGAGCCGACCGTGGACGCCCACGTCATCGCGGCCACGGCGCTCGACCTGCTCACCGGCATGGAGGACGACCGGCCAGTGCGACTTCTCGGCGTTCGTGCCGAGATGGTCGCGCCCGAGGGGGGCTACGATGCTCCGCGCACCCGTGGTCGCCGGGCCAGCCCGTGACAGGGTCGGGTCCGGGCACCGGTTCTGGCCGACCGCCCTCACGCCGCGCAAAGAGCGTCTAGCCTGACGGCGTGACTCGGGAGCCTCGGTGCCGTCGACCCCGTCGGGGTACGGTCCTCGGCGCGCTCGCCGTGCTGCTCTGCGTCACCGGCTGCCAGGCGGATTCGGTCCCGGACGCCGCCGGCTCGTCCCCGTCGGGCGCCCTCACGCCCGCGCCCCCTCCCCCGACGACTCCTTCCCCCAGTCCGGCTCCGACCGCCGAGCCGACCGAGTCCCCGGACCGCTCACCGACCGACGCTCCGAAGCCGGGCTCGCTCGACGAGCCCGCGACCAGCTCGGGCCCGCTGGGCCGCTCCGAGTTCCCCCGACCGCGCCAGGTCGGATCGGGCTGGTCCTTCGCGATCGACCCCGGCGACGCCGAGGAGGGGTACGCCGGGAACGGCACGCCGACACTGGCCCGCGACCCCCGCGAGGTCGCCCTCGCCGCCGTCCCCTTCGGCTGTCGCCGGGCCGACCGACTCCCGGCCCCCCGCAACGCCCTCGAGGTCGACTACGAGGTCCGCGACAGCCGGGTCATCGTGCTCGGCACCGCCTTTGGCTCGCCGGGCACCGCACGCGCCTTCTTCGATGCCCGCCGGCGAGCCATCCGAGGCTGCGCCGAGGCGGACGGCGGCCCGGCTGTGGGACCCCTGGTCGGGGCGACCCGCACGCGCACCGTCGTTGGCACGGTCTACTTCGCCTCGGAGCGAACACCGTCCTCGCAGCCCTTCACCGAACACGCCTTCCTCGCCGGCGACCGGGTCGTGCTCATCGCCGTACCCGGGCTCCTCGACCCGGGGACGCTGACCCGGACCGAGGTCCGGCGCCTCGCCACCTTCTTCGGTGACCGCCCATGAAAGGACCCCTCCCGATGTCACCAGCACGCCTGACCGCGGCCCTCCTGCCGGGGCTTCTCCTCGGCCTGCTCTGGGTCGGCCCGCTGCCGACGGCCACCGCCGTGGACGAGCCGACCCCGACTCCTGGGCCGGTCTCTCCTGGTGACGCCACGCCCGACCCGACACCCGACCCGACACCCGACCCGGTCCCCGCGCCCGCGCCTGTGCCGGTCCCCGACCCGGTGACGCCGGCGCCCGACCTGACCGACCCGCCGGCCGAGAACACCGCTCCGGTCACGCTCCCCGACGAGGCCGTCGTCGACGCCGGACGGAGCGTGGTCGCCGACGTACTCGCCAACGACACCGACGACGGGCTGCCGGACGGCTCGGTGCTCACCGTGGTCGACGTGTCCGGGGGCAAGGGACGCCTCGCGCTGACCCCGCGCGGGGTGCGCTTCACCGCGTTGATCACCGACGCGGGCGACTGGGACATCACCTACGTCGTCTCCGACTCCGAGCTGAGCACGACCGGCACGCTGCGCGTGCGCGTCCGCCCCGCGCCGCCGCGCACCGTCAGCCTCGAGCTCACCGACCCGCTCTACGCCCTGCACCGCTACCGGTTGCGCGGCCAGGTGGGTCCCGTAGACGCCGCCGCCGGCGCATCCGTCACCGTGCAGCGGCGTACCCGCTCGGGCTGGACCCGCTACGCCCGCACCACCACCAACCGGCAGGGCGCCTGGTCCGTCCCGTTCCGGACCGACACGCTGGGCACCCGGGTCTTCCGTGCGCGCGCCACCCTGAAGGACACGACCACGGCCGTCTCCCCCCGGGTCGACCGCCGGGTCCGGGCGCGCGCCGACGTGGCCGTCTCCGGGCCGCTGCGCCGCTCCGCCGTCCCCTTCTCCTGGCGTGCGGGCTGTCCGGTCGCCCCGACGGGGCTGCGCAAGGTCACCCTCAACCGCCTCGACTACCGCGGCCGGATCAGTCGCGGCACCGCCGTCGTCCGGGCGGCGGCCACCTCGACGATCGCGAAGGTGTTCACCGACGCGCTGGCGGCAGGTTTCCCGGTCAAGACGATGAAGCCCGTCGACGCCTTCTACAGCCGCGGAAAGCGGACCCCCATGGGGTCGGACAAAGCGGCGATGCGGGCGGGCAACACCTCCGCCTTCAACTGCCGCCCGGTCACCGGCAACCCGTACCGGATCTCGCAGCACTCCTATGGCAACGCCATCGACATCAACACGGTGGAGAACCCGTACGTCACCGGCAGCACCGTCTACCCGGCCGGCTCGGGGGCGTACCTCAACCGCTCGACCTACCGTCGCGGGATGATCCTGCCCGGCGGCGCCGTCGCGACCCGAATGCGGTCCGCGGGCTGGCTGTGGGGAGCGCGCTGGGCGCACCCGGACTACCAACACTTCTCCTCCAACGGCGGCTAGGGCAGGGTAAGGGCCATGACCTCCACCCCGCCCGCGCCCCTGGAACCCCTCAACGAGGACTGGGAGCGGATGCTCTGCGTGGTCGCGCACCCCGACGACATGGAGTTCGGCGCCGCCGCCGCCGTCGCGCGGTGGACGCGGCAGGGCAAGAGGGTCGTCTACTGCATGGTCACCAGTGGCGAGGCCGGCATCGACTCGATGGACCCCGAGGAGTGCCGCGGCGTCCGTGAGCTCGAGGAGGTCCGCTCGGCCCACGTCGTCGGCGTCGAGGAGGTCGAGTTCCTCGGCCTACCCGACGGGGTGCTGGAGTACGGGGTGGACCTGCGACGCTCGATCGCGGCCATCGTCCGGCTGCACCGGCCCGAGATCGTGGTGACCGGGAACTTCGAGCCCGCCTGGGGAGCCTCCGGAGGGCTGAACCAGGCCGACCACATCGCCACGGGCCGGGCGGTCCTCGACGCGGTGCGCGACGCCGGCAACCGATGGGTCTTCCGCGAGCAGATCGAGGAGGAGTCGATGGAGCCCTGGGGTGGGGTCCGCGAGGTCTGGGCCTTCGGCTCCCCGCTGGCCGCGCACGGGGTCGACATCACCGACACCTTCGACAAGGGCGTCGCCTCACTCGAGCTCCACCAGGCCTACATCGACGGCCTCGGCTGGACCGAGTTCGACCCCGCCGAGTTCCTCGAGGGCATGTCCCGGGCCACCGGTCAGCGGATGGGCGTGGCCCACGCCTCGCCCTTCCAGGTCTACTCCCTGGGCTGGGGCGGCTGAACCCCGTCTCGCCCGCGTCGTACCCTCCCGCCCGCGGGTGGGGGCTCTCACACCGCGTACCGGACCACGGGCGGCTGTTCACCGGTAGACTCAGGTCCCTCACCTGACCTCGCGGTTCGCTGTGGCGGGACATCGCTGTCCCTTCGTCGACACACCGCTGCCCCACTCTTCCGCACTCCCACGTGGCGTTCGCGCTGCTCGAACGGAGCCCGTCCTTGCTTGTCACCACCTCCGCCCCGCCCGTCGAGGCGCCCTCGGTCCGCGCTGCGCTGCGCTCGCCCGCCCTGCTCCGCACCGAGGTCCTGGCCGGCCTCGTGGTCGCCCTGGCGCTGATCCCCGAGGCGATCTCGTTTTCCATCATCGCCGGCGTGGACCCCCGGGTCGGGCTCTTCGCGTCCTTCACGATGGCCGTCTCGATCGCGTTCCTGGGTGGTCGGCCGGCGATGATCTCCGCCGCCACCGGCGCCATCGCCCTGGTCGTCGCGCCGGTCGTGCGCGAGCACGGGCTGGACTACCTCATCGCCACCGTGCTGCTGGGCGGACTGATCCAGATCGCCCTCGGGGTCTCCGGGGTGGCCAAGCTGATGCGCTTCCTCCCCCGCTCGGTGATGGTCGGCTTCGTGAACTCGCTGGCCATCTTGATCTTCCTGGCGCAGGTGCCCTACCTCATCGATGTGCCGTTCCTGGTCTATCCGCTGGTAGCGATCGGCATCGCCGTCCTGGTCCTGCTCCCCCGGGTCACCGCCGCCGTTCCGGCGCCGCTGGTGGCGATCGTCGCCCTGACCGCCGTGACCGTGCTGGCCAGCCTCGCTCTGCCGGACGTCGGCGACGAGGGTGAGCTGCCGCAGAGCCTGCCGTCGCTGCTGATCCCGAACGTGCCGTTCACGGTGGAGACGCTGCGCATCATCGCGCCGTACGCCCTCGCGCTCGCCCTGGTCGGCCTGCTCGAGTCGCTGATGACCGCCAAGCTGGTCGACGACATCACCGACACCCACTCCGACAAGACCCGCGAGGCCTGGGGCCAGGGTGCGGCCAACATGATCACTGGCTTCTTCGGCGGCATGGGCGGCTGCGCGATGATCGGTCAGACCATGATCAACGTGAAGGCCTCGGGCGCCCGGACGCGGATCTCGACCTTCCTGGCCGGGGTGTTCCTGCTGGTGCTGGTCGTCGGCTTCGGCGACGTGGTCGCGATCATCCCGATGGCCGCGCTGGTCTCGGTGATGATGATGGTCGCGGTCGGCACCTTCGACTGGCACAGCGTGCAGCCCGCGACGCTGCGCCGGATGCCCAAGAGCGAGACCACCGTGATGCTCTCCACCGTCGCCGTCGTGGTCGCCACCCAGAACCTGGCCATCGGCGTGGTCGTCGGGGTCCTGGTGGCGATGACCCTCTTCGCCCGTCGGGTGGCGCACCTCGCGGAGACCACCCGCGAGCTCGTCGAGGACGTCCACGGCGCCGTGCACGCGGTGTACACCGTGACCGGTGAGCTCTTCTTCGCCTCCAGCAACGACCTGTACACCCAGTTCGAGTACGTCGCGGACCCCGACCGGATCGTCATCGACCTGAGCGGCTCCCACGTGTGGGACGCCTCCACGGTGGCCTCGCTGGACGCGATCACCACCAAGTACGCCCACAAGGGCAAGCAGGTGGAGATCCGGGGCCTCAACGACGCGAGCGCCTCGATGCACGGTCGGCTCACCGGCCAGCTCGCCACGCACTGACTCTGCGGGACCTGACGGTGCGTGGTGTTGGCGCTACTCGGCGATGCCGGGCCGACGACTTCCAGGCCGTAGCGGGGTCCGACCTCGGATCCTGGACGTCGCTGATCTCGCCCTCGAGCACGTAGAACGCCTCGGCCTCGTGGGCGTGCCGGTGCAGGCGACTCTGGTGTCGCACCCTGCTCGCAGTGCCTTCCGCCGTAGAATACGACGACGCATGAGCCGTCGTTGACGGCGTCGACGGGCTAAGGGGGCTGAGTGCCCCCACGCATGCACGACCCGGGACCCGCACGACTCGCTGGGGCCCGACGAGCAACCAGGATGCGTTGTCGGACCTTTGTCCTCGTCTCACCGCTTCTGAGACCTAGACTGTCGCCCTTCTCACGGAGCCGCCCATGTCTCACCCCGCAGTCACCGAACACCACCGGGTCGGGCTGCCCCAGCACCGAGACCGGTCGGGTCGCCACGACATCCAGGGACTGCGCGCGCTCGCCGTGGTCGCCGTGGTGCTCGATCACCTGTGCGGCTGGCCCGGCGGCGGATTCGTCGGCGTCGACGTGTTCTTCGTGATCTCCGGGTTCCTGATCACCGGCCTGCTCCTGCGCGAGCACGAGCGGACCGGTCACATCTCCTTCGTCGGCTTCTACCGGCGCCGGGTCAAGCGGATCATGCCCGCCGCGATCGTGGTGCTGGTGCTGACCGTGCTCGGCGCCCGGTTGATCTTCCTGCAGAGCCGCTTCCAGAGCATCGCGGTCGACTCCGTGTGGGCCCTGCTGTTCTCCGCAAACTGGCACTTCGCCGCGGCGAGCACCGACTACTTCGAACAGAACCGCCCCGTCTCGCCCGTGCAGCACTTCTGGTCGCTCTCGGTGGAGGAGCAGTTCTACCTGCTCTGGCCGTGGGTGATGCTGGCCACCTTCGCGCTGTTCCGGGCCCGTCGGCGGCGCCAGGCCCGGGTGGCGGTGCTCGGCACGATCGTCGGGATCTCACTGGTCTCCTTCGTCTGGGCGCTCCACCAGTCGGCGACCACGGCGGAGGTCGCCTACTTCTCGACCCTGACACGGGTGTGGGAGCTCGGCCTCGGAGCCGCACTCGCGGTGTCCGCGCCCGCACTCCACCGGATCCCCGACCGATTGCGCCCCGCCCTGGCCTGGCTCGGACTGCTCGGGATCATGCTCGCGGCGGCCTTGCTCAGCGAGACCGCGGGCTTCCCCGCACCTGCCGCCGCCCTACCGGTGCTTGCGACCGCTGTGGTCATCGCGGCCGGCACTCACGCCGACCCGCACCGCCAGCAGTCCTTGCTGGCGCCGCTGACCAACCCCGTGAGCCGCTACCTCGGCGACATCTCCTACTCGCTCTACCTGTGGCACTTCCCTGTCATCGTCCTGCTGGGGGCCTATCTCGGCGGCGCGAGCGGTGCCTGGTACTACGTGGCGGCGCTTGCCGTGATGCTCGCGGCCTCGATCGGCACCTACCACCTCGTCGACAGCCGCTGCGCCACTCCCCGCTGCTGGAGAGGTTCGATTCCCGTCAGTTGCGCCGAGCCGCCTTCGCCTTGTGGTGGCGGCGCTGGCGCGCGTCCCTCAGCGGAGCGGCCGGCGTCACCGCCCTGCTGGGCTTTCTCGTGGTGGTGGCGCCAGCGGTGCTGGTCTCGTCGAACGCGGCGCCGGCCGCCGAGGAGACCTACTACCGCGACCGTGGCCACGACCCGGCCCCGAGTCAGGCGTCACCCCAGGAACGGTTGACTGCGGACCTCGAGACGGCTGCGGCCGCTACCGCGTGGCCGGTGCTGGACCCCCCGCTGGAGGAGGTCGTCGCGCAAGGCCCACCGCCAGGTGAGACCCGCGCCGGGTGCGGCCACAGCGACCCCGCCCACGATGCGTCGCTGTGCACCTTCGGCCCGATCGACGCACCGACGATGTACGTGCTCGGCGACTCCACCGCCATCGCGCTCATCGAGACCCTTCGTGGCGCCTACGGCGAGCAGTATCGCATCCGAGGGCTGACGATGGCCTCGTGCCAGTTCCCGGTCAGAAAGGCCTACGCGATCGCGGAGCTTCGCGACGAGTGCGCCGCACACGTCGCGAACAGCCTGCAGGCGGTCGTCGAGGACGAGCCCGACGTCGTCGTCCTCAGCGACGTCTACGACATCGCCGACCGCCTCGCGTCGCGCGCCGAGGGTGAGGCCGCGGTCGAGGAGTGGCGTCAGGGCCTGCAGGCCGTCGTCGACCGGATCAGTGACGCAGCGGGCCAGGTCGTGGTGGTCTCGCCGCCGGTGCACGGGCTGTCCCTGGAGGAGTGCGCCACCTCCGGCAGCACGCCCCAGGACTGCACCGGCACAATCCCCGCGGACTACCAGATCGGCCACGCCGCGGAGAGTGGGGTGCGCGGCACGGGCGTGCACTACCTGGACGCGGTCGGCTGGTTCTGCACCCCGGAGGGTCGCTGCCCACCGTTCGTGGGCAACACCCCCTTGCGGCGCGACACCGTGCACCCGTCGCTGACGTGGTCACGCAAGATTGCCCCTCTCCTGCGGGACCGCGTCGACAGCTGGCTCCCGCGCCCCACCGACTCCTAGTGTGTTGCACGGTTAATTCGGTGGATAAGTTTTAGACTTTGGGATGCCTCGTTCCGGACGACCCAAAGCAGAGTTGATCTTGACCATTGATGAGCGTGAGCAGCTGACGCGTATGGCTCGTCGCGCCAAGTCGGCGCAGGCGTTGGCGCTGCGTTCGAGGATCGTGCTCGCATGCGCTGATGGCGCCGACAACAAGGCCGTGGCCGAGCAGCTGCGGTGCTCGCAGAACACGGTGTCGAAGTGGCGTAGGCGCTTTGTGGAGCAGCGCCTGGATGGACTGCTCGACGAAGAGCGTCCCGGGCGTCCTCGCACGATCACCGTGGACCAGGTCGAGGACGTGATCGTGGCGACCTTGGAGTCCACGCCGCCGAACGCGACGCACTGGAGCAGGGCGAAGATGGCGCAGCGGACCGGACTGTCGAAGACGACGATCGGGAAGATATGGAAGGACTTCGGCCTCAAGCCGCATCGGGTCGATCACTTCAAGCTCTCGACAGATCCGTTGTTCATCGACAAGCTCTACGACGTCGTGGGTCTCTACCTCAACCCACCCGAGGCCGCGGTCGTGCTGTGCGTGGACGAGAAGTCGCAAGTCCAAGCGCTGCAACGCTCTCAGCCGGCGTTCCCGATGATGCCGGGCATGCCCGAGCGGCGGACCCACGACTACGTGCGGCACGGCACAACCACCCTGTTCGCCGCGATGAACGTGGCCGATGGGACCGTGATATCCAGCCTGCACCGGCGTCACCGTGCGACCGAGTTCAAGAAGTTCCTCATCAAGATCGACGCCCAGGTCCCCAAGGGACTGGACATCCACCTGATCTGCGACAACTACGGCACCCACAAACACCCGACCATCAAAACCTGGCTGGTTGACCATCCCCGGGTGCACCTGCACTTCACCCCGACCTACTCATCGTGGCTGAACCTGGTCGAACGGTTCTTCGGCTACGTCACCGCAGACCTGCTGCAGCGCTCGGACCACCGCAGCGTCCAAGCCCTCGAAGCCGACATCCGCAACTGGGTCAAGGCCTGGAACGACGACCCCAAAGTCTTCGTCTGGACCAAGACCGCCGAACAGATCCTCGACAGCCTCGGACGACTTATCCAACGCATTGGAAGTTCAGGACACTAGGCTCGGAGTTCGTTCGTGCCCGGCTCACACGAAGGGTGTGACACCGACAAGGGGCCTCTGGCCTGCGTTCCCGCTGGCCAGAGGCCCCTTCTCGTGCTCCCCCGGTTGGACTCGAACCAACAACCCTCCGGTTAACAGCCGAATGCTCTGCCAATTGAGCTACAGGGGATCGTGCTCGCCATACGCTAGCAAGCCGCGGCCCTGGGCACTAAATCTCCCCCGGATCCGCACCGGGACGCGAGGGCTCAGGTGAAGCCGAGCTCCTCCGCCGCGGCCCGCAGACCACGGTCGGCCAGCTCGCGCACCTCGGGGTCCTCGGGGTCCAGACCGGCGTCGAGCTCGCAGGCCCACACGACCTCGCCCTGACCACCCGGAGGCCGACGAGCGATGATCCTGATCCCGCGGCGACCCGAGAGCACGACGCGACGCTGCAGCAGCACGCTGGCGCTGACCCGCTCCCGGAGCACGGGCAGCAGGCCGTCGGCCCGGTCCAGGCCGAAGAGGTGGACGGGCTTGACCTGGCCGTAGGCCGCAACCTCGCTGACCCGCAGCCGCTCGTCGTCCAGCGACCAGTCGGCGGCGTCGACCCGCTCCCACGGCAGCACCCGCACCGTCCCGGTGACCGGGACGATGACCAGCGCGTCCCTGGTGGCCAGCAGCCACGTCTCGTCCTGGGCCTGCGTGGAGGTCAGCAGTCGGTCGCCCCGGGTCAGGGCGGCCCGGTCGAGGACCTCGGCGGGCACATCCGGCCCCCGGCGGCGCAGGCTCCTCATTCGCTGCCGATCGCCTTCTCCAGCAGCGTGCGACGCTGCTGCTCCAACGCCACCAGCTCGCCGAACATCCGGTTGTAGTCGGTCGCCTGGTCCACGGGGTTGGTGCGCTGGAGACGGGACTTGAGCTCGGCGATCCGCCGCATCACCGTCACCTCCTGGAGACGGTAGACGTGCGCGGCGACGTACGCCGCCGACGGTTCCTTGGCTGAGAGCAGCGGCTCCACGGCCAGGGCACCCAGCACCTGCGCCACCGGTCCGTCCTCGAGCGCCGAACGCAGCTTCGCGGTCCACACCTCGCCCCCCGGCGCGTCGGCCGGGCCGCCGCAGGCCGTGACCGCGTCCCACACCGCCCGGTACAACGGATGGATGAAGTCATCGCCGTCGACGTCACGCGCCGCGCGGCCCACCGCGTGCGGGTGCTGGACGACGAGCTTCAGGGTCTCGCGCTCCAGGGCGAAGCGGGGGTCGCGCAGGTGGGGCAGCGCCGCCGGCGTGGGGCCGCTCGTCCCCGACGGCGAACCCGAAGGCCCGGACGGGCCCGCGGACGAGAACCGCGCCGGACGCCGGTCCTGGCCGCCGGACCCGCGCCCAGCCGCAGGGCGCCCGGCCGCACGGCGTACCTCGGCCCGGGCCTCGTCGATGTCGACCCCGACCATCCCGGCCAGCTCACGGGAGAACGCCTCGACCTTGGAGCGGTCTCGGATGGCCGAGACCAGCCGGGCCGCGTCACGCAGGGCATCGATGCGGCCGTCGGCCCGCTCGAGGTCGTAGCGGGTGACGACGTTGCCGAGCACGAAGCGGTAGAGCGGCACCCGACGGGCGACCAGGTCGCGGACCGCGGCGTCGCCCTCGGCCAACCGGAGGTCACAGGGCTCCAGCCCGGTCGGCTCCACCGCGACGTAGGTCTGCCCGGCGAACTCCTGGTCGCCCTCGAAGGCCTTGAGCGCCGCACGCTGGCCGGCCTCGTCCCCGTCGAACGTGAAGATCACCTCGCCCCGGAACTCGTCGTGGTCACGCA
>JBBPYL010000025.1:0-16793 GCA_038199935.1 Propionibacteriales bacterium
AAGCGGTTCATCGTGCACACCGACGTCTACGACGAGTTCCTGACTCACTTCACCCGGGACATGCGTGCGCTCGTGGTGGGCGATCCGATGCAGGACGGCACCGACGTCGGCCCGCTGGCCACCGAAGGCGGGCGCGAGGACGTGGAAACCCTGGTCAAGGACGCCGTGGCCAAGGGCGCGACGGTCGCCCTGGGCGGCGAGCGTCCCGACCAGGACGGCTGGTGGTTCCCGCCGACCATCCTCACCGACCTGACCGAGGAGATGGACGTCTACGGCGAGGAGGTCTTCGGCCCGGTGGCGATGGTCTACCGGGTGGCCGACATCGACGAGGCGATCGCGGTGGCGAACGCGACCCGATTCGGTCTGGGCTCCAATGCCTGGACGCAGGACGCCGAGGAGCAGGAGCGCTTCATCCGCGACCTCGACGCAGGCCAGACCTTCGTCAACGGCATGACCGCGTCCTTCCCGACCCTGCCCTTCGGTGGGGTGAAGGCCTCGGGACACGGCCGGGAGCTCGCCGGGCACGGCATCCGCGAGTTCATGAACGCCAAGACGGTCTGGGTCGGCTGACCCGAGCAGTACTCCTCCCGGGAGGACGCTCAGTTGCTGAGCAGCGACGACATCAAGGCGTCCACGCGTGCCTTGATGTCGTCACGGATCGGCCGGACCACCTCGAGGCCCTGGCCCGCCGGGTCCTCGAGGTCCCAGTCCTCGTAGCGCTTTCCCGGATAGATCGGGCAGGTGTCCCCGCACCCCATGGTGACCACGACGTCCGACTCCATCACCACGGTGCCGCTGAGCAGGGTCGGCGCCTCGCTCTCGATGTCGATCCCCTCCTCGGCCATCGCCGCCACTGCGACCGGGTTGACCTGGTCCGCGGGCTGGGACCCGGCGGAGAGAACCCGGATCCGGTCGCCGGCCAGGTGGCGCAGGTAGCCGGCCGCCATCTGCGACCGGCCGGCGTTGTGCATGCAGACGAAGAGCACGATCGGCACGCCGGTGCTGTCGGTGCTGTCGGTGGTGTCGGTCACGGGGTCTCCCTGTGGTCGGAACGGCGCTCGTCGAGGGGTTCCTCGTCCGACCGGAGCGCGCGGGCGGTCGACTCGAGGTCACCGGCGACGGGGTAGAGCAGCCGCAGCAGCCCGAACGCGACGGCGGCGCCGACGAGCTGGGCAGCCACGAAGCCGGCCACCGAGCCCGGGGCGATCCCGGCGAAGGTGTCGGAGAACATCCGCGCCACGCTCACCGCGGGGTTGGCGAAGCTCGTGGAGCTGGTGAACCAGTACGCCGCCGCGATGTAACCGCCGACCGCGTAGGCGACCGTCCCGGAGCGTCCGGACCGGACGGCGCCGAAGACTACGACGACCAGGCCGACGGTGGCGACCACCTCGCCCAGCCACGGACCGCCACCGCCGCGCTCGGTCGTGGACCAGGTGACCGCAGGGAGGTCGAACATCAGGTTCGCCAGCACGGCGCCGAGGACACCTCCGCCGAGCTGTCCGCCGATGAGCGCGGCCGCCTCACGGGTGCTCAGCGCCCCGAGCGCGCGCTCGACGAGGGTAACCACCGGGTTGAAGGCGGCAGAGACCGGCTGAAGGGCGAGGATCAGCGCGACCAGCACCGCACCGGTGGCGATGCTGTTCTCGAGGAGCTGGAGCCCGACGTCGCCGGGCGAGAGGCGGCTGGCGGCGATACCGGACCCGAGCACCGCGGCGAGCAGGAAGCACGTGCCCACGGCCTCGGCGAGCACCCGCCGACCCAGCGGCGGCGACGCAGGCGGGGCGGACGTCGGCATGGGTCGATGTTGACAGACGACGGCCCCGCGTCCTGGGGCTGGGTTCGCGCGCCGGAGGAGCGGGGAAGGGTCAGCCCATGGACCTTCCCACCTCCGGCCCCTTCATCGACTACCTCGGCGTCGAGATGACCGAGGCCACCGGCGAGCGGGTGCTCGCCACCTGGACCGTGGGCGAGCACCTGCATCAGCCCTACGGCATCGTCCACGGCGGCGCCCACGCCGCGGTGGTGGAGACGCTGGCCAGCATCGGAGCGGGACTGTGGTGGGCCGAGCGGGGCCAGGTCGTCGGCGTGAACAACTCCACCGACTTCTACCGGGCGGTCCGCGAAGGCGACCTGACCTGCACGGCTCTGCCCATCCATCAGGGTCGCTCCCAGCAGGTCTGGGTCGTGGAGATCCGTGACGACCGGGAGCGACTGGTCGCGCGGGGTCAGGTGCGGTTGCAGAACCTCAGCGGCTGATTTCCACTGGCTGAACTTCACCGGTTGAGCACCAGCTCAGACCAGGGCGTGGGTCGCCGGACGCACCGGGCCTGCCTCGTGCGGAGCCGGGAACACGCAGACGTACGGCGAGAGCAGCCCGACCAGGCCCTGCTCGACGATGAGCTCCTCGTAGGCGCGCTGCCGCTGCGCCGCCTCCTCCAGCGCGGCCGCGCGGGCGGTCAGCCAGCAGTCGAGGTGGAAGGAGCGGTCGGCCGGAGAGGGACCACTGGCGAGCTGGTGCGCCTTGATCGGGTTACGGCAAGATCCACAGCGGGTGCGCTCCACGGGACAGGCCTTTCTTGCGACCCCGGGTCCCAGCCCACTGCCCCCAGCGGTCTGGCTCCGACGTCCACGTGTGGAATGTGCCACGGCCCCGCCGCATCGTGCTGATCGCGCACGCTCCACCTGACCTGCTCAGGATAGACCCACGAAATGTGACATTTCTAGACAGAAGCCGGTAAAACTCAGTTCGGGTGGCTCACATGTCTCACGTGTCTCCTGTGGCGTCCGGCCAGACCCCCGAGCTGCCGCGCCGGTGGCTGCCGACCAGGTGGGTGTCCACGATCCCGACGGCCTCCATCAGCGCGAACATCGTCTTCGGTCCGACGAAGGCGAAGCCGCGACCCCGCAGCTCGCGGGCCAGGGCTCGGGACTTCTCCGAGCTGGTCGGCACGTCCCCGGGCTCCTGCGGGGCCGGGGTCCGGTCAGGGCGGAAGGACCAGACCAGGTCGACCAGACCCTCCTGCCCACGCAGGTCGACCGTCGCGCGCGCGTTGCCGATGGTGGCCCGGATCTTGCGCTGGTTGCGGACGATCCCCGCGTCGGCCATCAGCCGGCTCACGTCCTCCTCGCCGTACCCCGCGACCACGTCGGGATCGAAGTCGGCGAAGGCCGCGCGGAAGGCCGGGCGCTTGGCCAAGATGGTCGCCCACGACAGCCCCGACTGGAACGCCTCCAGGCTCAGCCGCTCGTAGAGGCCTCGCTCGTCGCGGACCGGCAGTCCCCACTCCTGGTCGTAGTAGGCGCGCAACAGGGGGTCACGCGCCGCCCATGGGGGACGGGCCAGGCCGTCGTCGCCGGTCACCGTCATCTGCGACCTCCCTCTGGACTCCTCGCGACGTCACCACCGCCATGATGGACCCGTGACCTCCACGCTCCCCGACTCCGTCGACTTCCGCCAGTTCTGGACCGAGCGTCACCTGTGCACGGTGACCACGCTGCGCGCGGACGGCAGCCCGCACGTCGTCCCGATGGGAGTGGCCCTGGACCTCGAGGCTCAGGTCGCCTGGGCCATCACCTCGGCGACCTCCCAGAAGGTGCGCAACCTCCAGAGCGCCTCGGGACCCGGAGCCGCCATCGCCGTGTGCCAGGTCGACGGGGCCCGCTGGTCGACGCTGGAGGGCCGGGCGGTGGTCCGCTCCGACGCGGCCGCGGTCGAGGAGGCGGTACGCCGCTACACGGCGCGCTACCGCGTGCCTCGCCCCAACGCCAGCCGCGTCGCCTTGCGCATCGAAGTCACCGGTCTGCTCGGGAACGTGCGCTGAGCGCCTAGGCGCGGTCGGTGGGCGAGAGCCCGACTCCCTCGAGCACCCAGGTCCACAGCCGGAGCCGCTCCTGGTCCGTCTCTTGGGTTCCTCGCCGGTAGTGCTCGGCCCGAGGTGCCCGGTCCTGCCAGAAGCGAC
Source organism: Propionibacteriales bacterium (assembly GCA_038199935.1). Classification (GTDB taxonomy): domain Bacteria; phylum Actinomycetota; class Actinomycetes; order Propionibacteriales; family Nocardioidaceae; genus Nocardioides_B. The sequence continues at coordinate 3,960 of JBBPYL010000025.1, forward strand.
CCCCGACCGGTGCCGGCTCGGTGGAAGCCAGCCACACCGCGGTGTCGGCGCCGAGCGTGGCGTCGCGCAGCAGCGGCCGGGTGAGGTTGCGGAACGCCGGGAGGGAGTCGGCGAATCCCCGGGTGTCGGCCCAGCCCGGGTGCATGACGTGGACGCTGACCCCGTCGGGAGCCCACCGTCGTCCCATCAGCGGGGCGAGCGCCACCTGCATCCGCTTGGAGCGCGCGTAGGCCACGGCCCCCCGGTAGGTGCCGCGCCGGTAGTCGGGGTCCTCGACCTGGAGCCTCTGGGTGTACATGCCCCCCGAGGACACCAGGACGACCCTGGCGTCGTGACCAGCCAGCGCGGGCCTGAGCAGGTCGGTGAGCAGGACCGGACCGAGGACGTGCAGGGCCACCGTGAGCTCGTGGCCATCCTCGGTCTCGGTCCGCTCCGCAGGCAGGGCACCGGCGTTGTGGACGATCACGTCGAGGCGGTCCAGCCGCGTGAGGAGGTCCGCGGCGAACGCCCGGACTACCGCCAGGTCGGACATGTCGCACACCTCGAGCCGGACGTCGGCTCCGGGGAGCTCGCGCCGGATCTCCGCGACCGCACGGCGACCGCGCTCCTCGTTGCGGACGACCAGGACGACGCAGGCACCGAGCCGGGCCAGCCCGAGCGCGGTCTCCTGGCCCAGCCCGGAGTTGGCGCCGGTGACCAGGGCGGTCCGCCCGACCAGCGCGCCGGGACGCGGGTCATTCTCGTTCCACCAGTGCTGACGAATCCAGTACCCGATCTTGGTGTAGCCGGGCACGACGGCACGGTCCAACCCACTGTCGACCAGGCGGGTGATCACAAGGGGCCTTCCTGGGCGTGGCGAAACAGCGGCGGCAGGTAGCGCACCATCAGCGTCGACCAGGTCAGATGGGTGAGCACCGGAGCCTGGAGACCACCCGAGGCCCGTCGCTGCATCCCGAACAGCGACCCCATCACCACCGCGGCCAGGACCAGGGCGGGGTTGCGCGTGGTGGTGGTGGCCAGGGCGTAGACGGCGGTGGACGCCTCCACCGGGTGGGCGTCCAGAGCGGCGTAGATCGCCCCTCGGAAGAAGATCTCCTCCCCCAGCCCGTTGAGCAGGGTGGTGAGCAGCACCAGGGACTCGTCCCCCTCCTCGGCGAAGACCAGGACCCGGGAGATCGCCGACTCCAGGACCGGGATGCGACGCGCCACCAGTGCGCAGGCGTAGAAGAAGCCGAAGGCCCCGACCCCGGTCAGCACCGGGGTGACCACCGGGCGACGGATCTGCTCGTCCCGCAGCTGGATCCAGCCCAGGTGCAGCGGCCCGGAGAGCAGACCTCCCGCGGTCCAGACCGCAGCCACCGACAGCGTGGCGCCGTAGAACCGGGCCGAGCCGGGACGGGTCGAGAGCGACGCACCGAGCAGCCCGGCGCCGACGACAGAGACGCCGGTGGTGACCCGACGGCGACGACGTCGCACCACGGCGCTCTCCTCGTGGTCGACCGGGACAACGTGGGTCAGCTTCATCGGCACGATGGCGTCCAGCCGCCGGCGTAGGCGCCGGCTTCGCGACCCGCTCACGTGGCTGCCCGCTCAGCGAGTGCCTCCCGCACGGAGTCGTCGTACCCGGTCGGCTCGAACGGGACGACCTGACGCACGCTGTCGTCACAGACGATCACCTCGTTCGACATGGAGCCGATCAGGTTGCGCCCGGACTGGGTGTCCACGTCGGTGACCAGGGCCAACCAGCGCGAGGAGAGTCCCGGGGTCAGCAGAGGGACCGGCACGATGATTCGTCGACGCCCCTGCACGGCGGCGACGCGCAGCAGCATGTCGCGGTAGCGCAGCACCTCGGGACCGCCGATCTCGAAGACCCGGCCGTGGGCGTCATCGTGGTCCAGGACCCCGACGAGGTAGCGCACCACGTCACGCACCGCGATGGGCTGGGTCCGGGTGCTGACCCACCGGGGGGTGATCATCGCCGGCAGGTGGTCGACCAGCTGACGGGTCATCTCCCAGGAGATGCCCCCGTGGCCGACGATGATGCCAGCGCGGAGCACCGTCACCGGGACCCCGCCCTCCCCGAGCAGACCCTCCACCTCACGACGGCTGCGCAGGTGCGCCGATAACGCGTCGGCGTCGTTGCCCAGCCCACCGAGGTAGACGATCTGGGAGAGCCCGGCGGTTCCTGCGGCCTCCCCGAAGGCCCTCGCCGCCTCGGCGTCGAGCCGCTCGAAGTCCGGGGAGTCCAGCGAGTGGACCAGGTAGTACGCCGCGGCGCAGCCATCGAGGGCATGGGACAGGGAGTCGGGCTCGGAGACGTCGCCGTAGACGGCCGTCCCCACACCGTCGTACTCCGCGACCCGACGGGTCATCGCCCGCACCTCGACCCCGGCCTGGGCCAGCGCCGTGGTCAGCCGAGCGCCGACGAAGCCCGAGGCGCCGGCGACGAGGACGGGTGCAGCTGTGCTCATGAGGTCTCCGGATCTGGTGGCGTCGGTCGTGACCCGGACCCCGAGGTCCGGCGGGACGGCTGCGGCTGCTGGTGTCCGATCTCACCACCGGCCCGGCCACCGAACGGGCGACCGTGGTCGGCGTACTCGTCACGATAGAACGTCATCGTCCAAGGACCCACCTGGAGGCGTGAGCCAGTCCGCAGCAACTGGCGCGCGGTGCGCTCCCCATTGACGCGAACGTCGCCGTCGCGGGCCACCACGTAGAACTCGTCCCCGTCCTCGAGGACCACCTCGGCGTGCAGCGAGGCCAGGTCGGGAAGGCGGACGGCACTGCCCTCGGCACTGCCCAGGGACGTGACGTCGCGGTGCAGGCGGAAGGACGGTTGCCGGTCCCCGGGCCAGGGATCCGCACGGGGGGCGAGCACGAGCCGAGGGGCTCCACCCCCGTGCACGGAGTGCGTGGTCGTCACCCGCCTCCGGGACCGGTGCACCAGGGTGGGCAGCAACGGGATGACCGTGGGCGGCGGGGCGAGGGCGTGGTCGGGGAAGACCGCCGACCGGGCCGAGGACCGTGCCTTCGCCGCAGCCCACAGACCGGCCACACCGCCGATTCGGATGTGGCGGGAGCCGGTCAGACGACGGCTCCACCACCCGGTGCGCACCGCTCCGAGGGTGACGAGGTGCGTCTCACCGCTGACCACCCGCACCTGGAGACCGAGGTCGTCCAGGGTCGCGGCGACGGCCTGGACCGTCCCCGCGTCCCCACGCGCGGCGAACGTGGCGGGGTCGTCGACCTGCACCTCGATCGCCTGCCCGGCACCGCGGACGGACAGGTGCACCGTCGAGCGTCCCGGCAGGTCGAGCTCGACGGCGAGGTCGGCCGTCACCTGGAGGACGCTCACGGCTCAGGCCTCCTGCGTGCTGGCGTTGTCGGCCGTGGTGACCTGGAGGGTGCCGCTGAGCTTCCAGGTGGCGCGCGGGGCGTCGGGCCCGGTGTCGCGGGGAACCTCCACGGCCATGTCGATGAAGCGGTAGTTGATGGCCGCCTCACGGCCAGTCAGGAACGACCACATCTCGCGGCCGAGGTCGGTCCAGTCGACGACCTGGTCCTCGCGGGTGGTGGGCTGGTTCTGCGACGTCTCCGTCATGGGTAGTTCCTCCGGTTCGTAAGAAACACTTTCCTCAACAGTCTGTTGAGGTTTACTATCCCACAGTGACCTCCTCACCCTCAGTTGCGCAAGTCAACGAGCCCACCAGTCTCACGATCGGTGAGCTCTCCCGGCGTACCGGCCTCTCGCCCGCCCTGATCCGCGTGTGGGAGTCCCGGCACGGGTTTCCCACCCCGACACGCCTGCCCAGCGGGCACCGGCGCTACTCCGAGGCCGACGTGGACCTCATCGCCGGCGTGCTGAGACGGCGTGACGCAGGGATCCGGCTCGACGTGGCCATCGCGGAGGCCGCCGCCTCCACGCCGCCCGAGAGCCCCTCTGTCTTCGCCGAGCTGCGACGCAAGCACCCGAACCTCGCCGCGCACCGGCTCCGCAAGTCCACGCTGCTGGCGCTGTCCTGGGCGATCGAGGACGAGTGCTGCTCCCGGGCGACGCGGGGGTTGGTGATCGGCGGCTTCCAGCACGAGAAGTACTTCCGTCGTTCCCTGTCCCGCTGGAACGAGATCGCCCGGGTGGCCAAGACGACGTGGGCGCTGGCCGAGTTCGGCCACGAGCCTCGTGACGACGAGCTGCCGGTGCGCGTCCCGCTCGCCGAGGACGCGCCGATGCGTCGCGAGTGGGCGGTGGTCTGCGACTCCCCCGACTACCCCGCCGCCCTCACTGCGTGGGAGTTGCCCGGTCAGACCACGGTCCCGGACCGGCACCGCATCTTCGAGGCCATCTGGACCGTCGACGCCCGCGCAGTGCGCGACGCCGCGCGCGTCTGTGCGCAGGTGGCCCACACCGCCGGGGTGGCCGAGGCTGGAGCCGTCCTCTACACCCTGGCCGAGGACCCGCCCGCCCGGGGCCTGGACCCCGCCGCCACCACGACCCTGTTCAACCGCGTGGTGGCCTACGTCGACTCGGTGAACTGAGCCAGGACAGCCTCGGCCGCCCGTCGGCCCGAGACGAGAGCGCCCTGGATCGAGCTGGTGTCGCGGTGGTCACCGGCGATGAGGACCTCGCCGCCGTCGTGGGCCACGCGTTGCTCACGCCGCAAGGGGTGCGGTGGCGTCATCGCCGGCAGGGCGCGCGGCACGTCGTGGCGGTACAGCAGCTCCCAGCCCGAGGCGTCCACACCGTGCAGCCGGGACAGGTGCTCCAGGAGTTCGACGTCGGTGACCTCTGGAAGCCTGCCTGTGTCGTGGACGACCGAGGTGGAGATCAGTGCTCGCCCGTCGCCGGAGTACGACGGTGCCGCGGCGCTGGTGACCACGGTGTTCGCGATCGGCGACCCAGGGACGGCCTCGACCACGCGCGCCGCGGACTGTCCCGGCCACGGGTCGCTCACGTGGTGGTAGGTGGTCACTCCCCGGGCCGCCGGCGGCGGTCCCAGCGCGGGCACCAGCTCGCAGGCAGTCCACGCATCGGTGGCGACCACGACGCGGGCCGCCCGGACCGTGCCCGCGTCGGTGACGACCGAGTCCGCCCGCACCTGCCTCGCCGGCACGCCGAGATGGACCGTCCCGGCCGGGAGGCGGTCGGCGATCTGCTGGGGCATCCGCTGCATTCCGCCGGCCGGGACCGCGGAACGACCTCGCGCGAACATCCGCATCATCAGGTCCAGGAAGCGTCGTGAGGTGGTGATCTCTCGCTCGAGCACCACGCCGGAGAAGAACGGGGTCAGCACCTCCTGGACCACCTGCTCGGGCAGCCCGGCGGCGCGCCAGGCCTCCGGCCCGGTGACGTCGTGCCGTCGGCGGAGCACGGCGACCGGAAGCAGCGTGGCCCGGGCGGCGTACCAGCCGAGCAGGCTCTTGCCCCGCGTTCCTGACAGCCCGGAGGTGATCACCGACCCGGTGGCGCGTGGCTCGCGCAGCGGGTTAGGAAGCCGTTCGACCCCACCGCTGCGGGCGACCTGGACCGCGCTGTCGAAGAAGCAGAGGTCGAGAGCGTCGAGGTCGAGCGCCGTGCTGACCTCCGGGTAGCCCGTGTTGAGGACCTGGAAGCCCCGGTCGAGCAGGAACCCGTCGACCTGGTCGGTGCGTACCCGCCCACCGACGGCCTCGGCGGACTCCAGGACGCAGACCTCGCGTCTGGCGCGGCTCAGCGTCTCCGCGCACGACAGTCCGGCCAGCCCTGCGCCCACGATCACCACGTCCACCTCCGCGGGAAGCGTCATCTCGCCACCTTTCCTCGGGTCGTCCTCGGGTGTGCCGTGGCGCTCAGAACAGGGTCTCCTGCACCGACCACGGCTCGGGCTCGGGCTCGGGTCGACGCAGCGGCGGGAACCGTCGGCCCCCAGAGGCGACCGGTGGCCGCCAGGCGACGTCGACGTCGACTCGCGCTGGCGCCCGCTCCTCTTGCCAGGTCAGGGACCGGACGTGCGCAGCGGCGTGCAGGTCGAATCGGGTGAGTACCGCCCGCACCGCCTCGACCGGCAGCGGCAGCCGTCCCGTGCCTGCGGGCAGGTCGAGCGAGAGCGGCACGTCGGTGTGCATCGTCATCACCGCGCGGTTGTGGCTCCAGGTGTCGCGGGCTCGTCCCTCGCTCATCCGGGTGGCCGCGGACCGGCCGAGACTGGAGCGCAGGCGCTGTCCGCCGACGTCTGCGTCCGCGAACGCGGCGGCGGCGGTGCCGAATTCTCGGAGCATGCGCGCGGCCGTCTTGGGCCCGATGCCGGAGACCCCGGGCAGGTTGTCCGAGGCGTCCCCGCGCAGGGCGGCGTAGTCAAGGTACTGCTCGGGGCGGACGCCGGTGACCAGCTCGAGGCGGTGCGGGTCGAGCATCGGCGACGCGTCCACGCCGCCGTTGAGGATCCGCAGCACCCGGGTGTGCTCGTCGATGAGGGCGAAGGAGTCCCGGTCGGAGGTCACCAGCACGGTGCGCGCGCCCAGCACCGGGGCCTGCGCGGACGCCGAGGCGAGCACGTCGTCGGCCTCCAGACCGGGCGGGACGACCACGACCACACCGATCTCACGCAGCACCGTGACCACGTCGGCCAGCTGCTCGTCGAGGGAGGCGGGCTTGGGGTCGCGGTGGGCCTTGTAGCTCGGCCACCGCTGGCGGCGGACACTGGCCCCCGGGTCGTCGAACCCGACCACCACCGCATCGGCGCACGCACGGTCCACCGCGGCTGCGAGCTGGCTCAGGAAGCCTCGGATCGCCCAGGCTGCGCGGCCGTCAGCGGTGCGGAACCCGGTCCGCGCCGAGGCATGGAAGCACCGGTGCAGCACTGAGTTGCCGTCGACGACCAGCAGCGTGGGGATGCTCATCGATCCCCACCCTGCCACGCCTCACCGACCGTGCGGCTACTCGACGTCCTCAAGCTCACGGTTGCGTGTCTCGGGGACGTACTTGATGACGAAGAACAACGAGGCCAGTGCCGCGATCGTGTAGAAGCCGTAGGCGAACCACAGACCGATGTCGGCCATCTTCGGGAACGTCGAGGAGATGGCGAAGTTGGCCAGCCACTGCGCCGCGGCGGCCACCCCCAGCGCGGTGCCCCGGATCCGGTTGTTGAAGATCTCACCCAGCAGCACCCACACCGCCGGACCCCACGACATCCCGAAGAAGACCACGAAGAGGTTGGCCGCGACCAGCGCGGTGAGTCCGGCTCCGCCCTCGAGCACCGGCGAGGTGCTGCCGTCGGCCGCCGTGGTGATCGGCGCCTGGCTGAACACCCAGGCCAGTGTGCCCAGGGTCAGGAACATGCCTCCCGAGCCGACCATGAGCAGCACCCGGCGACCGATCTTCTCGATCAGGGCGATCGCCACCAGGGTCACGGCGATGTTGGTGATGGAGGTGATCACCGTCTGCTTGAGCGCGTCGTCCTCGGTGAAGCCGACCGCCTGCCACAGGGTCGAGGAGTAGTAGAAGATCACGTTGATCCCGACGAACTGCTGGAAGACCGAGAGCGCGATGCCAATCCACACGATCGGGAGCAGGCCGCCCTTGGTGGCCTTGAGGTCCGAGAGCGAGCTCTTCTGGTCGCGCTGGATGGTGCGCTTGATCTCGCTGATCCGACGGTCGATGCCGCCCTTGAGGACGCGGCTGAGGACCTCGCGGGCCTTCTCCTCCTCGCCGAGGCCGACGAGGTAACGCGGCGACTCGGGGATCGTGGTCGCGAGCAGACCGTAGGCCGCGGCCGGGAGGATCTCGGCGATGAACATCCAGCGCCAGGCGTCCAGCCCGAACCAGAGCGGGGAGTTCGACCCGTCCGGCGCCGCGGCGGCCAGGGCGAAGTCGGAGAGCAGGGCGACGAAGATGCCCGAGACGATCGCCAGCTGCTGCAGCGAGCCCATCTGGCCGCGAATCTGGGCCGGGGAGATCTCGGCGATGTACGCCGGGGCGATGACCGAGGCCGCTCCGACCCCGAGGCCGCCGACGACGCGCCAGAGGATCATGTCGACCGGCCCGAAGGCCAGTCCCGAGCCCAGCGCGGAGATGGTGAACAGCGCCGCGGCCAGGAACATCACCCGCAGACGGCCCCACTGGTCGGCGAGCCGGCCGGCGAGGTAGGCACCGGCCATGCAGCCCAGCAGGGCCGAGGAGACCACGAAGCCGGTGAGGCCGGGTCCGGTGCCGAAGTCGGACCTGATGCCGCTGACCGCTCCGTTGATCACCGCGGTGTCGAAGCCGAACAGGAAGCCACCCAACGCCGCCACGCTGGCCAGCTGGATGACCTTGGTGGTGTGGAACCCGACTGCGTCGCGTGCGGGGGTATCGGTCATGTCTGGGCCTCCAAGATGGCTGTCCTCACGTGTGATCCCGGACACGCTAGCCCGAGAACGCGGGCGTGGGTACTGCGGCCTGCCGTCACGGCCTCACGACGGCGGAACGGTGATCGCATCCAGCGCCTCGAGGTCGTCAGCCGTGGGGACCCAGGACCCGGCCGCGACGTTGGAGGCGACCTGCTCGGCGGAGGTGGCGCCGGCGATCACGCTGGCCACCGACGGCTTGGCCGCCAGGCCGCCGATGGCGACGTCGACCAGGCGGACGCCGCGGTCGTCGGCGAAGGCCTCCAGCCTCTCGACCGTGTCGAAGACCGCATCGGTCAGCGAGTCCTCAGCCCCCCAGGCCTGGAGGCGACTGCCGTCGGGAGCCCCTTCGCCGCGACGGTACTTCCCAGTCAGCAGCCCACTCGCCAGTGGGAAGAACGGCAACAGCCCGACCCCGTAGTGCTCCAGGGCCGGCACCAGCTCGGCCTCGATCCCCCGCTCCAGCCAGCTGTACTGGTTCTGGGCGCTGACCATCCGATCCAGGCCGCGGGTGCGCGACATCCAGTCGGCCTCGGCCACCTGCCAACCTGCGAAGTTCGAGCTCCCGACGTAGCGGACCTTGCCCGCCTGGACGAGGTCGCTGAGCGCGGCCAGCGTCTCCTCGATCGGCGTCAGGGAGTCCGGCCGGTGCATCTGGTAGAGGTCGATCCAGTCCGTGCGCAGCCGACGAAGCGATGCTTCGACCGCGCGGACGACGTAGCGCCGGGACCCCCGAGCGCCCCAGTCGGCGCCGTTGCCGTTGCCTCGCTTGGCCGCGTCGCTGCCGAACTTGGTGGCCAGGACGAGGTCGTCGCGGTGGCCCTGGAGAATCTCCCCCAGGCGCTCCTCGGAGGCGCCGTACGCGTCCGCGGTGTCGAAGAGCGTGATGCCCTGGTCCAGCGCAGCGTGCACCACCTCACGGCTGCCCGCCATGTCCAGCTTCATACCGAGGTTGTTGGTCCCCAGCCCCACCACGGACACGGTGAGCCCTGACCGGCCCAGACGTCGAAATTCCATGGCGCCACTGTACGAGCCGCAAGGTCCGCAGTACCTTCTCCATCGTCGCGGCCGGGTCGCCAGAGCGATCTCGCGCATACTGAGCCGGCCACCGCGACCTCACGGTCACGGGTGATCCGGGCGCACCGCCGCCCCACGACGTAGGAGGCCCTCCATGCTCTTCGACAACATCTCCGGCCTGCTCCGGGTCCTCGTGGTCGGTCCCCTGGCCTACCTCACCCTGGTCGCCCTCCTGCGGGTCAGTGGGAAGCGCACGCTGTCGCAGCTGAACGCCTTCGACTTCATCGTCACCGTCGCCCTGGGATCGACCCTGGCCACCATCGCCCTGAGCAGCACGGTCGCCTGGCTGGAAGGCGCACTGACGCTGGCGCTTCTGGCCGCGCTCCAGTTCGTGGCCGCCTGGCTCGCCGTGCGGTTCGACTGGGCCCGGCGGGCGCTGACCTCCGAGCCGTCGCTGCTGGTCCGGCACGGGCAGGCGGTCCCGGGCGCGCTGACCCGCGAGCGGATCTCCGAGCAGAGCCTGCACCAGGCCATCCGTAGCTCCGGGGTCGGTGGGCTCGAGCAGGTCGCCGCCGTCGTGGTCGAGACCAACGGCACCCTGAGCGTGGTCACCCAGGACAAGCTCGGATCCGGATCGGCCCTTGCCGGCCTCTCCGGCTGGCGCACGACCTAGGCGCTCACACTCACGCGCAGGTCCCTGCCGAGGATGACGCCGAGGCGCTCGGCTTCCCGGGTGATCGCCGCCTGGGGGCGTGGTTGCTCATCGAGCCAGGTCACCCACTGGTCGTGGCCGGGGAGCAACCGCACCCCCTGCGAGGGCACCGACGCCTCGAGGGCCTCACGACGGACGTAGGCCGTCGCGAGACCCTCGACATCGACCGCGACCAGCCGGTCGCCGAGCTCGGAGAACCAGGTGGTGATCCGTCGGCGGCCTGCGCTCAGACCTTCACCCAGCCAGTAGTGGAGGTGGTCCAGGGTTGCCGGTCCGTAAGTCCCGACGTACGCGGTGGCAGCACGGGGACCCGCGTCGTCGAGGTCGGGGACGCCCCGCCACCTCGGGTTGCCCTCGAGGCGTTGCAACGTGGGGACACCCTCGCGCGGCGGCCCGAGGCTGATGTCTCCCTGCCAGGTCAACGGCTTGCCAGCGTGGCCGCCGTCGTCGAAGATCCGCGCGAGATGCCGGTACTCCCGCTTCCTCGTCAGGCCCTGGCCGAGCTGCATCGACCCGCGGAACGCGACTGTGCACCGAGCCGGTCCCGAAGGGGACGGCCAAGAACCGGCTGCACCTCGATGTCCGGCTCGAGCGCGAAGACCACGCGGTGGCGACCCTCAGGAATCCTCCCAGCCGGCCGATGTAGTCAAGGACCTGGGACGGGTGTGCACTCGGGAGGGAGCCCGCGGACCGATGAGTGAGCAGCACGTGGGCGCGAGCGCCCCGGAGCAGGGCACTGCCCTGACCTCAGTCGACGTGGCGCTCCGCGAGGCGGAGCGGCGTTTCCGCGTGGTCTTCCGACCTGTCGCCGCTGGCGATGGGGCTGACCCTGGGGGAGACCGGGACCTACGCGCAGGTGAACGCAGCCCTGTGCGAGCTGCTCGGACGGGACGCCGACGAGCTGATCGGGATGCCTGCCTCCGCGATCCTGCACCCCGACGACATCCGTCTCGCTGACCCCGCCGGAGCAACGGCGCTGGCCGCACCCGACGGACGCCATCGGCTCGAGATGCGCTTGGTCCGCAAGGACGGCGAGGTGCTGACCGCCATGGTCACGTTGGCCTGGGTCGCCGCCGGTGACGGGGCGCGCTACCTCCTGGCCCAGATGGAGGACATCACCGCCCGCCGCGCGGCGGAGGACATGCTGCGCCGACAGGCAGAGCTCGACGGTCTGACCGGGCTGGCCAACCGGGCGCGCCTCGTCGGCGAGCTCGGCGAGCTCGCCGCGAGTCGCGCGCGGGTCGCGGCACTCTTCCTCGACCTCGACGGCTTCAAGATGGTCAACGACACTCGCGGCCACGACATCGGTGACCAGCTCCTGGTCGAGGTCGCCCACCGCGTCCGCGCCGTGGTCCGATCCGGCGACCTGGTGGCGCGCTTCGGCGGGGACGAGTTCGTCGTCCTGCTCTGCGCGGAGGACAGCTCGCTGTCGGCCGACCGGGTCGCCTCGGCGATGGAGCGTGCGCTCGTGGAGCCGGTCTACACCGACGCCGGACCGGTCCGAGTGACGGCCAGCATCGGGCTGGCGACCGGACGGGTCGACGCCAGCAACCCGATGCAGCTCGTGCAGCGCGCCGACGCAGCGATGTACCGGGCCAAGGGACTCGGCAAGAACCGGTGCGAGAGCTACGGCCCGCAGCTGCACCGTCAGGCCATGGAGTACCTGCGCACGGAGAGCAGCCTGCGCAACGCTCTGGACGACGATCGGTTCCGGGTGCACTACCAGCCCATCGTCGAGGTCCGCTCCGCTCGAATCGTCGGCGTCGAGGCACTCCTGCGTCTGGTCGACGAGCGCGGCCAGCTCGTCTCCCCGGGCGGCCCGCCAAGCCGCCCGTCCCGACCTCGGCGAGACGGTGCTCTCCGCGCTGTCCGAGGCCGGCCTGCCCGAGCACGCGCTCAGCCTGGAGCTGACCGAGTCCGCCCTAATCGCGGCTGACGAGCTCACTCTGCGCCAGCTCGTCGACCTGCGCGACCGCGGCATCGGGATCAGCCTCGACGACTTCGGGACCGGCTACTCCTCGCTGACGTACCTGCGCCGCTTCCCCGTCACCCATCTCAAGGTGGACCGGAGCTTCGTCGAGGGCATGGTGACCTCGCCCAGCGACCGTGCCATCGTCTCGGCCATCACTCGCCTCGCCGGCGACCTCGGCTTGGGCTGGGTCGCGGAGGGCATCGAGACGCCCGCCCAGTGGCGGGCAGTGTCCTCGCTTGGTCCCGGGCTGGCCCAGGGCTACCTCTTCGGCCGGCCGGTACCGGTCGACGTGCTGCGGACGATGCTCACCGACCCGTCGGTGGACCGCGTCACCGCCTGAGCGGTGCTCAGTCGTGCGGGCTGAGGTGCAGCCACGGGCGCGACAGCTCGAAGGCCCGGCCGGAGACCACCGTCGGCGCGATCTCGACGACGTTGTACTTCAGCGTCGGGACCCACGGCCGCAGCGGAACGGTCTCCGCACGATGGGCCTCGTCCTCGGGCAGCAGCCGCGCGCTACCTCGTACGACGACGCTGCGGGCCCAGTCCTCCCCGTAGCGATCGATCTCGAACGCCACCTCCGCGCCCATCACCACCGCCAGGAGCTTGCTGCCCTCTGCGGTGCGGAACAGAAGGGCGCCGTCGCAGACCGCGTAGTTGACCGGCGTGATGTGAAGCTCGTCGACCAGACGAAAGGCGAGCCGTCCGAACTCCTCCTCACGCAGCATCTCCCAGCACTCCCCCGTCGTGAGGGTGGTGACCACCTCGTCGGTCA
>JBBPYL010000026.1:0-7076 GCA_038199935.1 Propionibacteriales bacterium
GAGAGCTCGTGGGCGAGCACCGCCTCGACCTCCTCCGAGGTCAGCCGGTCCAGGATCCCGGTCGTCACGCACACCGCCGACCGGCTCGGGGAGCGTCCGGTGGCGAAGGCGTTGGGCAGGTCGGTGTAGGCGATGGCGACCCGTGGCTTGGGCATGTCGGCCAGGGCGCAGAGCCGGTCGATCACCGCGTGCAGCTCCGGCGCCTCCTCGGGGCTGACCACGCGCGCCTTCATGGCCTTCAGGGCCAAGGTGTCGGAGTTGTACCACTGGTACCAGGCGATGCCGATCCCGGCGATCGCGATGATCGGGACGAGTCCGCCGTAGCCGGAGTTGCCGGCGGCGTACATCAACCCGACGATCAGCGTCACGAAGAGCGCGCCGAGCAGGAACATCACCAGCGTCATGCGTGCGGTGAGGCCGGAGTCCTTGAGGAAGCGGGTGTGTGCCATGTCAGCCTGGGATGAGTCCGTCGTCGTTGAGCAGGGCCCGGACCTCGTCGATGGTGGCGTCCGAGGGCGGGAGGATCAGGTCGGAGTCCTCGAGGCTGTCGTCGGCCAGCGGTGCGCCCGCGGACCGTACGGCGTCGAGGAGGCCGAGCAGGGCCCCGGTGAAGGCGTCCACGTCGTCCGCCTCGACGGCGCGCTCCAAGGTGGCGTCGAGGGCGTTCAGCCCGTCGAGCTCGGAGTCGGCGACCTCGCGCTGGCCCTCGCCCAGGATCCGGACGATCATGACTGGCCCTCCTGGTGGTGCGGCTCGTTCTCCTCGGCGGTCAGCTCCGCCGGCGTCGTGGAGTCCGGGGCCTCGATGCTGGCAGGCGCGGACGTGGCCTTGAGCGCGGCGAGCTCGCTCTCCACGTCGGACTGGGAGCTCATCGCCTCCAGCTCGCGGGAGATGTCGTCGCCGCGGTTGATCGAGCTCGCGTCGTCGAGGGCACCCGAGGCGATCAGCTCGTCGATCGCGCCGGCCCGGGCCTGCATCGTGGCCGTCTTGTCCTCGGCCCGCTGGACCGCGAGCCCGACGTCGCCCATCTCCTCAGAGATGCCGGAGAAGGCCTCGTTGATCCGGGTCTGCGCCTCGGCGGCGGTGTAAGAGGCCTTGATCGTCTCCTTGCGCGTGCGGAAGGACTCGACCTTGGCCTGGAGGCGCTGGGAGGCGAGGGTGAGCTTCTCCTCCTCGCCCTGGAGCTGGGCCTGCTGGGCGCGGAGATCGGTGATCTGGCCACTCAGCGCGGACTTGCGGGTCAGCGCCTCGCGGGCGAGGTCCTCGCGGTTCATCGACAGGGCCTTCTGGGCCTGCTCGGTCAGCTTGTTCTCCTGCTGGACGAGCTGGTTGACCTGCAGCTCGACCCGCTTGCGGCTGGTCGCCACGTCGGCGACGCCTCGGCGGACCTTGGAGAGCAGCTCGACCTGCCGCTGATAGCTGTAGTCGAGGGTCTGGCGTGGGTCCTCGGCTCGGTCCAGGGCGTTGCTGGCCTTGGACTTGAAGATCAGGCTCATGCGCTTCATGAGGCTCATGTCGGGAGGGCCCCTCAATCCTTGTCTCGACGATGCAGTGACGACCGGCGGTCGTACTCCACCCTACGACTCCCAACGGTAGAGGCGGGGGGATCGTTCCACGGCGGTAGGGTGGCGGCGTCACGTCGGTGAGGGAGCCGTGCACAACCCGGGGAGAGACCTGCAGTGTTGTTTCGTCGTAGCAAGTCAGAGAGCACAGCCGGCGGCTCGTCGTCGGCCGCGACCGACACCAGCGCGCGCGTCGGGGCGAAGGGTCGGCCCACGCCGACCCGCCGGGAGGCCGAGGCCGCCGCCAAGGCCCGGGCGAACCTCGGCAAGGACAAGAAGTCGGTCAAGGCTCTCCAGCGGGAGCGCCGGGTCGCCCAGGGCGCCAAGGTCCGCCAGGGGATGCGCACCGGCGACGAGCGCTACCTGCCGGCGCGCGACCAGGGGAAGGTACGCCGCTTCGTCCGCGACTACGTCGACGCCCGGCTCTCCATGGCGGAGTTCCTGCTGCCGCTGCTGATCGTGGTCATGGTGCTCAGCCCGATCAACGAGTCGCTCTCGGGCAGCGTGTGGAGCGCGACCATCCTCATCGTCGTACTCGACACGATGCTGCTGGTCTGGCGCCTCAAGCGGGAGCTGAAGAAGCGCTTCCCCGACGAGTCGTACAAGGGGACCACCGGTTACGCCCTGCTCCGGGTGCTCCAGGTCCGCTTCCTGCGGCTGCCCAAGACGCAGGTCAAGCTCGGCGCGACGCTGCCCGAGCGCTACTGACGTCAGGGCACCGCCGGGGTCCGCGCCCCAGACCCCAGCCGGGAGTGAGCCGCCCCACAGCCAGGGATAGTCCCCCCAGTGCGCGGGTAGGACATCAACATGGAATTCAGGAACCTCGGCAAGAGCGGTCTCATGATCAGCGAGATCGCCTACGGCAACTGGTTGACGCACGGCTCGCAGATCGAGGAGGAGGCCGCGCTGGCGTGCGTGCGTCAGGCCCTCGACGAGGGCATCACAACCTTCGACACCGCCGACGTCTACGCCAACACCAAGGCGGAGAGCGTCCTGGGCAAGGCGCTCCAGGGCGAGCGACGCGAGAGCGTGGAGATCTTCACCAAGGTCTACTGGCCCACCGGCCCCGGCGGGCCCAACGACAGCGGCCTGGGCCGCAAACACATCATGGAGTCCATCAACGGCTCGCTGGAGCGACTGGGCACCGACCACGTCGACCTGTACCAGGCCCACCGCTACGACTACTCCACGCCGCTGGAGGAGACGATGAGCGCGTTCGCCGACGTCGTGCACTCCGGCAAGGCGCACTACATCGGGGTCTCGGAGTGGCGGGCGGAGGAGATCCGCGCCGCGGTCGAACTGGCCCGCGAGCTCAAGTTCCCGCTGGTCTCCAACCAGCCGCAGTACAACATGCTGTGGCGGGTCATCGAGCCCGAGGTCGTGCCCGTGTCCGAGGAGCTCGGTCTGGGTCAGGTCGTCTTCTCCCCGATCGCCCAGGGCGTGCTCACCGGGAAGTACACCCCGGGAGAGGACTACCCCGAGGGCTCCCGGGCCACCGACACCAAGGGCGGCGCGGACATGGTCTCCCGGTGGCTCAACGACGACGTCCTGACCCGCGTCCAGAAGCTCGCCCCACTCGCCGACGAGGCCGGCCTGAAGCTCTCGCAGCTCGCGGTGGCCTGGGTGCTGCAGAACCCGAACGTCTCGGCCGCGATCATCGGGGCCTCCCGGCCCGAGCAGGTCACCGAGAACGTGAAGGCCTCCGGCGTACGGCTGGAGGCGGACCTGCTGGCCAAGATCGACGAGGTGCTCGGCGAGGCCGTCACGCGCGACCCCGCGAAGACCGTCTCCCCCGAGACGCGCCCCACGATGCTCTGAGCCCCAACGGGACGGGTCGGCCCCGGCCGGCTCGTCCCGTTTCCATCCCGTCTGCGGGACCGACGCAGGTCGCTCAGGTGGTCGGGTGCAGGCTCATCGGGCCGTAGACCTCGCGCTCGCCCTCGAACAGGGTGACCGCGTCGACCCCGTCCTCGAGCAGGTCCTGCCAGACCTCGCCGACCCACGACTCCGCGTCGCTCTGCGACGGGAACGACTGCGCCGAGGGCGCACTGTCCACGTCTGTCACCTCGGTGCCCTCGGCGGTCTCCAAGCGCCAGCGCCACTCCTGGGCCGGGCTCGGGGGGCCGGCGAACGTCGAGGGCTCCAGGGAGTTGGTCATCGGGCGAGCGTAGCCCGCGGCGCCGACGAGGCTCGTGCCGCGGGTCAGCTCTCCCGGACGCCCGGGGTGACGAACGGGGGACGGGTCACGGTGAAGACCTCCCGGCGGCCCCGGACGTCGACCGACACCTCGGCACCGTCGGTCACCTGGGCTGCGATCAGCGCGAGTCCGACGCCGCGGCGCAGGGTGGGCGAGAAGGTGCCCGAGGTGATCTGGCCCAGCGGGATGTCCGCGGTCAACAGCACACGCATGCCCGGCCGTGGGATCCCCCGACCGGTGGCGACCAGACCGCGCAGGACCCGGGCGGGGCCGGCCTCCTTCTCGGCCTTGAGGACCTCCCGGCCCCAGAACGCGTCCTTGGACCAGCCGACGGCCCAGCCCAGCCGAGCCTCGTTGGGGGTGACGTCGATCGTGATGTCCTGGCCGTGCAGGGCGTAGCCCATCTCGGTCCGCAGGGTGTCGCGCGCCCCCAGTCCGCACGGGGTGATGCCCAGGTCGCTCCCGGCCTCGAGCAGCGCGTCCCACAGGGCCTCCGCGCCCGCCGTGGGGACGACGAGCTCGTAGCCACGCTCGCCGGTGTAGCCGGTGCGGCAGACCACCACGGGGGACCCGGCGACCTCCGCCTCGACGAAGGACATGTAGTCGTGGCCGGTGGGCAGCCCGAGCCGGCCCAGCACCTCGTCGGAGGACGTGCCCTGGACGGCCAGGATCGCGTGGTCGTCGTGCTCGGAGACGACGGTGACCCCTGAGGGCGCCGCGGCCGCGAGGCGTCGGACGACCCCGTCGGTGTTCGCGGCGTTGGGGATGAGGAAGACGTGCTCGTCGGAGTGCAGGTACGCGATCAGGTCGTCGACGATGCCGCCGGTCTCCTCGTCGCAGCAAAGCGTGTATTGCGCCCGTCCCGGGCCGATCCGGCCCAGGTCGTTGCTCAACGTGGCGTTGACCAGGTCCGCGGCACCGGGTCCGCGCACCGAGGCCTTGCCCAGGTGGCTGACGTCGAAGACGCCGACCGCGTCGCGGACCGACTGGTGCTCGGCGAGAACGCCGGTGGGGTACTCCAACGGCATCTCCCACCCCCCGAACTCGGCCATCTTGGCCCCGAGGGCGAGGTGTCGTTCGTGCAGGGGTGAGGTCTTCAGCGCGCCGATCTGCATGGCGCGAACCTACCCCAGCACGACGTCCCCCGGGCGCCCCGGCGACGGCGCCCGAGGGCACCCGCCCCGGGCGCCGCTAGCATCGACCACGAGAACTCGGTGCTCGACGACGAACGGACTTCTGTGACCTCCTACACGCTGCGCAAGGGCTCCTCGGCCAAGGTCAGGACCGACGTGGTGGTCATCGCGGTGACCTCGACCGCGCAGGGACCGGTCCTCGCGCCGGGAGGGGAGGCCGTCGCCTCGGCGTACGGCCGCGCGCTCACCCCGCTCCTCGCCTCGCTGGGCTTCACCGGCACGCGGGACGAGGTCGCGCAGGTGCCGACGGCGAAGACCCTCCGCGCTCCCCTGCTCCTCCTCGTCGGGATCGGCTCCGCCGACGTCCTCGGCGACGCCACGCGGACCACCGACGCGGTCCGTCGCGCCGCCGGTGTCGCGGCCCGTACGGTCAGCAACTCCGCGAGCGTCGCCCTGGCCCTGCCCGCCCGCGACCCCGCCGAGGTGCGCGCGGGCGCCGAGGGCTTCGAGCTGGGTCGCTACGCGTTCACCGCCTACAAGTCCGGTCCGGCCAAGGACGAGCCGGGCGAGGTGGTCCTGCTCAGCGAGATCGCCCGCTCCAAGGCAGGCGCGGCGGCGCTGGAGACCGCACTGGTGGTCTCCTCGGCCGTCCGCACCGCCCGGGACTGGGTGAACACGCCGGCCGCCGACCTCGCCCCTCCGGCGTTCGCCGACGCCGTACGCGCCCAGGCCAAGGCCAGCAGCGGCAAGCTCCGCGTGGAGGTCCTGGACGAGGAGCAGCTACGCGAGCGTGGCTTCGGCGGGATCATCGGGGTCGGGCGCGGGTCGGCCCAGCCGCCTCGGCTAGTGACGTTGAGCTACCGCCCGCGCAGGGCCACCCGCCACCTCGTCCTGGTCGGCAAGGGCATCACCTTCGACTCCGGCGGCCTGGCCATCAAGACCCAGCTCGGGATGCGCACCATGAAGTGCGACATGGGCGGTGCCGCCGCCGTGCTGGCCGCGACCGTGGCCATCGCCGAGCTCGGTCTCCCGGTGCGCGTCACGACCTTCGCGCCGATGGCAGAGAACATGATCTCCGGGGACGCGACCCGTCCCGGCGACGTGCTGACCATGTACGGCGGCACAACGGTCGAGGTCCTCAACCCCGACGCCGAGGGACGACTGGTGCTGGCCGACGCCCTGGTCGCCGCGGGCGAGGTCGGCCCGGACCTGCTGGTCGACGTAGCCACGCTCACCGGGGCCGCCGAGACGGCCCTCGGCGACCGGGTCTCGGCGATCTTCGGCCACGACGACGCCGCCGTGGCGCGAGTCCGCGCCGCCGGTGCACGGGTCGGCGAGGCGCTGTGGCAGCTGCCGATCTCCGAGGAGATGCCGGTCAAGGTGCGCACGTACAGCAAGATCGCCGACCTGATGCAGCACAACGTCGACGTCTACGGCGGGGCGCTCTACGCGGCGGCCTTCCTGGCCGAGTTCGTGCCCGACGGCGTGCCGTGGGCCCACCTCGACATCGCCGGGACGGGCTTCAACCGTCGCGGGGCCTACGGTCACGTGCCGAGCGGTGGCACCGGGGTCAGCGTGGCCACCCTGGTCGAGCTGGCCACCGAGCTGGCCGAGGCCCAGGACTCCTGAGCGCCGTCTAACCCCGATTCGTCCGCGGCCTCACGGAGCCGACCGGACGCGAAACCGCGGACGAATCGGGGGGTGGAGAGGGCTCAGCCGGAGCCCTTCTGCCGACGGTTGTACTCGCGCATCCGGGCCGGGTAGCCGACCACCGCGGCGTCGTAGGACGGCACGCCGTGCTTGTTGGCGAACGTGTGCGCCCACTCCACCGAGGGGACCCGGCGCCGCGTCCACTCGCCATCGTGGGCGACCAGGATCATCGTCACGTCCGAGACCGCGGTGCGGGGCTCCACGAAGCCCTCGACCCCCCGGCGCGAGCCAGCAAACTCGGTGAGGTGCTTCTCGTCGGCCGCGTCGGAGGCGCGCACGGTCGTCGGCCCGCGCCCACGCGGCTTGCCCATCTTCGTGCCGCTGCCGCGGCGGAACCTGTCCCACATGCCCATGGGTTGAGTGTGGCCCACCGGTGTACACCCGTCCCGGCACCCCACCGAGGCCGCTTCCGAGCGCCGCGGGTTTGGTGCAAGGATGACCGGGCACCCGGGGGTGGACCCGCGGGAACGACGA
>JBBPYL010000027.1:0-4759 GCA_038199935.1 Propionibacteriales bacterium
GAGCTCGACGACGCCGCCCGCTACGCCGGCCGGGGGGCGTTCCCGCGCTTCTCCGTCCGTTCCTAGGCACGACGTCGATGAGCGGCCCCCGCCCCACCTCACGCACCTCACGCACCCCGCGCGGCCCCCGCGCGCGGGGTAGCTCGGGGCCGGCCGGTCGAGGCTCGAACCTGGCTGGTGGCGCCGGCCGGACGTCGGGCCGTGGCTCCGGCGGTGGGGAAGCCGCCCGCTGCCGCGCGAGTGCTGGGGCTTCGGCGTCCACTCCCGGCCCGGCACCCCCCCGCTTCACCGGCCGGGCGGCGGTGCTGGTCCTCGTCGTGGCCGTGCTGGCCGTGTCCTACGCCTCGAGCCTGCGCGCGTACCTCGAGCAGGGCGACCACCTGGCCGGCCTCCGGGTCGACATCGCCGCCTCCCGGGTCAACATCGTGGCCCTCGAGCGGGAGAAGGCGCGCTGGGACGACCCGGTCTACGTCCGCACCCAGGCTCGCCTCCGGTTCGGCTGGGTCCTCCCCGGCGAGGTCGGCTTCCAGGTCCTCCAGACCGACGGGACCGCCCTGGAGGGTGGCGCCTCCCTCAGCGACCCCCGGCCGCCGTTGGAGGGTGATGAGCCCGTGTGGTGGCAGACGGCGTGGGACAGCGTGGAGGCGGCGGGTCATCCTGAGCGCCTCGTCGAGCGCGCGCCGGCCGAGCAGATCGCCCCGCCCCGTCGTACCGGTGGCTGAGCGCCCCCGGGGAGAAGCCGGCCCGTGATCGAGCCCGGCGACCAGACCCTGGTCCAGGCCCAGCTGGGTCGACCGCCCCGGGCCGTGCACGCGGTCGGCCACCGGTGCCCCTGCGGCAGCCCCGACGTAGTGGAGACCGAGCCGCGACTCGAGGACGGGACCCCGTTTCCGACGACCTTCTACCTGACCTGTCCGCGCGCAGCGTCACGGATC
Organism: Propionibacteriales bacterium; assembly: GCA_038199935.1. Classification (GTDB taxonomy): domain Bacteria; phylum Actinomycetota; class Actinomycetes; order Propionibacteriales; family Nocardioidaceae; genus Nocardioides_B. The sequence continues at coordinate 936 of JBBPYL010000027.1, forward strand.
GGGACGCTGGAGGCCTCGGGCCTGATGCGCGAGATGTCCGAGCGGCTGGAGAGTGAGCCGGAGCTCGCCGCCGCCTACGGGCGTGCTCACGAGCGCTACCTGGCCCACCGTGAGTCGATCGCTTCGGTGCCGGAGATCGCTGGCGTGTCCGCCGGAGGAATGCCGACGCGCGTGAAGTGCCTGCACGTCCTGGCCGGGCAGTCCCTCGCCCAGGGGCGGGGTGTGAACCCCCTGGGGGACGAGGTGCTCGACCTGCTGGGGGAGTTCTGGGCCGGCGGTCCGTGCGTGCGGCCCGACGACACAAGGAACGCACCGTGACCCGCGTCGGGGCGGTCGACTGCGGCACCAACACGATCAAGCTGCTCGTGGCGGACCTGTCGGCGCAGACGGGCGAGGAGCGCGAGGTGCTCCGGGAGATCCGGATGGTCCGGCTCGGCCAGGACGTCGACCGCACCGGACGCCTCGCCGACGCGGCGCTCGACCGGGTCTTCGCCGCCGTCGAGGACTTCGCCGGGCTGCTCGAGACCCACGGGGCCGAGACACTGCGCTTCTGCGCCACCTCCGCGGCCCGCGACGCCTCCAACGCCTCGGTCTTCCGCGAGGGCGTCGAGCGTCGTCTCGGTGTCACGCCCGAGGTGCTGACCGGGGCGGAGGAGGCACAGCTCAGCTACGACGGAGCGACCCGCACCTTGGCCTCGTCCCGACCGACCGGGGCCGGCCTGGCCGGTCGGGTCCTGGTCGTGGACATCGGCGGGGGGTCGACCGAGCTCGTCGTCGGCGATGCCGGCACCGGCCAGGTCGAGGCCGCTCGCTCCCTCGACATCGGGTCCGTGCGGCTCACCGAGCGGCTGCTCGCCTCCGACCCGCCGACGGCCGAGGAGATCGCCGCGGCCGGCGATGCGGTGGAGGAGGCGCTTGACGAGCTTGCTGGGGACGGCGTGCACCCGGGCAGCGCCGACACCGTCGTGGGGGTGGCCGGCACCATCACCACCGTGGCCGCCGACGTGCTGGGTCTGCCCGGCTACGACCGGTCCCGCATCCACCACGTCACCCTCAGCCTCCCCGACGTCGAGGCCTCGTGCGCCCGGCTGCTGGGGATGCGGGTCGTCGAGCGCCGGGCGCTGCCCTTCCTGCATCCGGGACGGGCCGACGTGATCGGTGCGGGCGCCCTGATCCTCCAGCGGGTGCTGCGGCGTACCCGGGTCCAGGGCCTGCTCGTCTCCGAGGCCGACATCCTCGACGGCATCGCCTGGTCCCTGGTCTGAGGGAATCAGCCGCGGGGTGGTTGCCCCAGCCCGGAGTGGGTACCCCTGGGCCATGCCCCATGAGCGTCACGAGGACGCGGTCCCTGATCCGGACGACTCGCGCAAGCCCGACGCGCCCACCGACCTGCACCCACGCTCGTGGAAGTACGTGGCCCGCAAGGCCTTCGGGGAGTTCCTCGCGGACAAGTGCACCGATCTCGCCGCCGCGCTGACGTACTACGCCGTGCTGGCCATCTTCCCGGCCATGCTCGCGCTGGTCTCGCTGCTTGGCCTGGTCGGGCAGGCCCAGAAGTCGGTCGACACCGCGCTGTCGGTCCTGGAGCCGCTGGTCTCCACCCCCACGCTCGATGCGATCCGCCCGCTGCTGGACCAGCTGGCTTCGTCCCAGAGCGCGGGCCTCACCGTGGTCCTCGGCCTGCTGGGCGCACTCTGGTCGGCCTCGGGCTACGTCGGAGCCTTCTCCCGCTCCATGAACGAGATCTACGAGATCCGCGAGGGTCGGCCGTTCTGGAAGCTGCGGCCGATCATGCTGCTGATCACGCTGGTCGCGCTGGTGATGGTGGCTCTGGCGCTGCTCATCCTCGTCGTCTCGGGCCCGGTGGCCGACTCGATCGGGTCGGCCCTCGGCCTGGGCAGCCTGCCGCTCACCATCTGGGGCATCGCGAAGTGGCCCGTGCTGGGGGTCATCATGGTGCTGGTCGTGGCGATGCTGTACTACGCCACACCGAATGTGCAGCAGCCCAAGTTCCGGTGGATGTCGCTGGGGGCCGGGGTGGCGCTCCTGGTCTGGGTGCTGGCGTCGATCGGTTTCGGGCTCTACGTGGCCAACTTCTCCAGCTACAACGCCACCTACGGTTCGCTGGGTGCGGTCATCGTGTCCTTGCTGTGGCTGTGGCTCACCAACCTCGCCCTGCTCTTCGGCGCAGAGGTCGACTCCGAGCTGGAGCGGGGGCGTGAGCTCCAGGCCGGGATGCCGGCCGAGGAGGAGCTCCAGCTCCCGGCGCGCGACACCCGCAACATCGTCAAGGCCGAGAAGAAGGAAGCAGAGGACGTCGAGCGCGGCCGCCAGCTCAGGCTGGCGGCGGCCTCGCGCAAGAGCAGTTCCGACAACAAGGAGGACATCGAGTCATGAGCAAGCTGTCAGTACTGGCCATCGGCGCCGTGGGTTACGTCTTGGGCACCCGCGCCGGACGTGAGCGCTACGAGCAGATCAAGGCCACCGCGACCAAGGTCGCACAGGACCCCCGCGTCCGGTCGAAGGCCAAGCAGGCCGAGAGCGCTGTGCGGGAGAACGCGCCCGTGGTCAAGGACAAGGTCACCGAGGCGGCCGGGACGGCCAAGGATGCTGTGAAGGAGAAGACCTCCGGGTCCGAGACGGCACCGGTCACCGGGACGGACGCCACGAGCACCTCGACGTACCCCTCGTCGTGACCGCGTCACCGCTGCGGTGAGCCGGGAGACCGGCGGTGGGAGCCCGGAGCTCCTGCCCCACCCCGTGACCGGGGGCCTCTTCGCGAGCCCGGTCGTTGCGGGGTCGGGCTGGCCCGGGGACCCAGCCGGTCCGGGACCCGCGGTGGTGACGACCGACGACGACCTGCGCCGCACCGCCGCCGGATCGGGTCTCGAGGACCTGTCGGCGGCGGTGTCGGTGTGTCGGGTCTGTCCTCGGCTCGTGGGCTGGCGTGAGGAGGTTGCCGAGACCAAGCGCGCGTCGTACGCGCACGAGCCCTACTGGGGTCGGCCGATCGCCGGCTGGGGGTCGGCGACGCCGCGGGTGCTCGTCGTCGGGCTGGCTCCCGCCGCCCAGGGCGGCAACCGCACCGGACGGATCTTCACCGGGGACCGGTCGGGGGACTGGCTCTTCGCCGGTCTGCACCGGGTCGGTCTGGCCGTGCAGCCGGCGTCGCAGCACGCTGGGGACGGTCAGCGCCTGGTCGACACCCGGATGGTGGCCGCTGTGCGCTGCGCCCCCCCGGACAACAAGCCGACCACCGGTGAGCGAGACAGCTGCGCTCCTTGGCTCGAGCGCGAGCTGGAGCTGGTCGCCGACCACGTCGAGGCGATCGTCTGCCTGGGTGGCTTCGGCTGGGACGCCGCCCTGCGCGCCCTGCGGGCCGTGGGCTACGAGGTGCCACGGCCACGACCTCGATTCGGTCACGCCAATGAGTTCAGCGCCCTCGGCCCCGACGGTCGCCCGGTGCGAGTGCTGGGCTGCTACCACCCCTCGCAGCAGAACACCTTCACCGGCCGCCTCACCGAGGCCATGCTCGACCATGTGCTCGCCGAGGCTGCCTCGTCCGGGTGCCCTGCCCGCGACGACGCGCCCGGGGACCTATCGTGACCTGGGCGTGCGCCCCCGTATCCCAACGGCAGAGGACGAGGTCTTAAACACCTTTCAGTGTGGGTTCGAGTCCCACCGGGGGCACGATCTAGGTGGTTTGTCCGCACCGGTACCTACGTCTCAAGTTGGCGCGTAGCCCCTGGTGGTAGCGGTAGTCCAGACGGTTGGTAGCACTGTTCGTGAAACCTGGTAGCGGCCCCGGTTGGTCTACCGGGGCC
>JBBPYL010000028.1:0-10556 GCA_038199935.1 Propionibacteriales bacterium
CGGCGCGCCGCCCCCGCCCCCCCCCCCCCCCGGGGGGGGGGGGCCCCCCCTCTGGGGGGGGCCCCCCCCACGCTGCGTTCCACGACAGGGGCGTGCACAACCGCCGACTCGGCGGGTTCTGGGCGTACACCCGCGCCGACTCGGCGGGCGTGGGGCGGGGTCAGCGGGGGTGACGACGCTCGTCGTAGGCCAGGTAGCCGAAGCCGAACAGGGCCAGGGCCCCGAAGAACCACCACTGGAGGCCGTAGAAGAAGTGCGGCCCCTCGCTCAGGTCCGGGGGCTCGGTGGTGAGCAGGCTCGTCGCCGCCGCGGGGTTCTCGGTGTCGAGGTCGAGGAACCCCCCTAGCAGCCGGATCCCGAGCGCGTCCTCGATGACCGTGCTCGAGATGGCCCGGGTCGAGCCGTCGTCGACCTCGGTGGCGTCCCCGGTGGCGTCCGCGCGCACCCACCCGGTGACCTGCACCGTCCCCGTCGGCGCGGCGGGGGCATCGACCTGTGCCGTCCCCGCGTTCTGCGTGGAGAGCCAGCCCCGGTCCACCAGCACCGCGGTGTCGGTGCCCTCCAGACGCAGCGGCGTGACCACGTCGACCCCGGGAGCACCCTCCCGGGTCTGGTAGCGGACGACGACACTGTCCTGCTCCAGGTAGCTGCCCCTGGCCGACACGCGCGTCCACTCGTCCTCGTCACCGACCGGACGGCTCGGAGCCAGCACGTCGGTGACCGGAATCGGCTCCCGGGAGAGGTTGCGCTCGACGACCACGTTCTGTGCCCGTCGCTGGTCGAGCCGCCCGAACTGCCACTCACCGAGCCACCAGCAGCCATAGGCCAGGATCCCGACGGTGAGGGCGAAGAGCAGCCATCGTCTGGTCAGCAGGAATCCCACGTGGCGACCCTAGTCGGCACCTCCACGAGGATCGGACCGGGCGTACGCGGGTTCCGCAGCCGCCCGCACCTTAGGATGGGGTAGTGACCTCTCGTGCGCTCATCGACAACTACGGCAGGACCGCGACGGATCTGCGGGTCTCGCTGACCGACCGCTGCAACCTGCGGTGCAGCTACTGCATGCCCGCCGAGGGTCTGGACTGGCTGCCCACCCCGGAGGTGCTCACCGACGACGAGGTGGTGCGGCTGATCGACATCGCCGTTCACCACCTCGGCGTCACCGAGGTCCGCTTCACCGGCGGCGAGCCGCTGATCCGGCGCGGCCTGGTCGACATCGTGCGGCGTACCGCTGCTCTTGAGCCACGGCCGGAGATCTCGATCACCACCAACGCCCTGGGGCTGGAGCGCACGGCGCAGACCCTGGCCGGGGTGGGCCTCGACCGGGTCAACGTCAGCCTCGACACCGTGCGCCGCGATGCTTTCCACGAGATCACCCGTCGCGACCGCCTCGCTGACGTCGTGGCGGGCCTCCAGGCGGCCTCGGCGGCGGGTCTGGGCCCGGTCAAGGTCAACGCGGTCCTGCTCCGCGGCGTCAACGACGACCAGGCCCCCGAGTTGCTGCGGTGGTGCATCGAGCGTGGCTACCACCTGCGGTTCATCGAGCAGATGCCCCTGGACGCCCAGCACGGCTGGTCCCGGGCCGCGATGGTCACCGCCGACGAGATCCTGGCCTCCCTGGAGGCCGAGTTCTCCCTGGAGCCGGCCGAGGAGCCGCGGGGGAGCGCTCCCGCCGAGCTGTTCGCCGTCGACGGGGGACCGGCGACGGTCGGCGTGATCGCCTCGGTGACCCGCCCGTTCTGCGGGGATTGCGACCGGGTCCGCCTCACCGCCGACGGTCAGGTGCGGAACTGTCTGTTCGCCCGCGAGGAGTCGGACCTGCGCACGGCGCTACGCGCCGGGGCCGGCGACGACGAGCTCGCCGACCGGTGGCGGGTAGCGATGCTCGGCAAGCGGCCGGGGCACGGCATCGACGACGAGACCTTCCTCCAGCCGACGCGTCCGATGTCGGCCATCGGCGGGTGAGCCCGTCCGTCCTGTCCCCGGTCGCGCCCGCCTCGTGCCTGCGGGCCCGTCTCCAGCCGACCCACGTCGGGCCCTGCCCGGCCGGGCACGCCCTCACGGCGCGCCGCGGTGGCGTCGGTACGCCGCAGTCGGGAGACTAGGGCTGTGCGTCTCTTCGCTGCCATCGTCCCGCCGACCGAGGCGGTGACCCGACTCCACGCAGTGGTGGAGTCCGTCGCCGGGGGAACCGGGGAGTTCGACGTGACCGCCCTGATGGACATGCGTATTCCCGTGACCTACTTCGGCAACGTGACCCAGCGCGACTGCGACCAGATGGTCAACGCCCTACGGCGCGAGGCCGTCGGCTGGCTGGCCCCGAAGATCTCGTTCGCAGGCGGTGCGGCCCTGGAGTTCGAGGGCGACTACTCGGTCTGGTCGCGGATCGAGGGCGACCTCGACGCGCTGCTCACGGTGGGTCGCGGTGTCCCCGGCGCGGTCAAACGCCTGGGTTTTCTCGTCGACCGGCGCAAGTTCCGGCCCTGGCTCGCGGTCGGCACGATCACCGACACCACCAGCGCACCGCTCCTCGAGCGGCTCGTGGCAGCGCTCGACGACTTCCGTGGGGAGGTCTGGAGCCAGGACACGCTGTCGATCATCCGGCGGGTCCCGCTGGACCAGGCGGACCTGGTCCAGGACGTGGTCATCGACGAGGTGCCCCTCCTGGGCTGAGCGGCCTCGTCCGCGCCGCGGTCAGCCCGAGGCGGCGACGTCGTGCGCGGTGGCGCGCTCCGTGCGTCCCTCGAGCAGCACCCGGACCAGCGCGTCGAGGGTCATCGGGCGATGCATCAGGTAGCCCTGCCCGAAGGGGGCACCGACGTGCTCGCGCAGGTGGTCGAGCTGGGTGGTGCGCTCGATGCCCTCGATGACGACGTCGAGCCCGAGGGCCTGGCCCATCATGGTGATCGAGTAGAGCAGGGCGCAGGAACGCTCGTCGCGGTCGATGGCCTCGGAGAAGGAGAGGTCGGTCTTGATGGTCTTGACCGGCATGTCCTGGAGGTAGCCGATCGAGGAGAAGCCGACCCCGAAGTCGTCGATCGCGAACGGCACCCCGAGGGCGACGATGTCGTTCATCGCCTCCTTGGACACGGCGTCGTCGCCGACCACGTCCCGTTCGGTGATCTCCAGGACCAGCTGGGCGTCCCCCATGTGCTCGCTGGTCCGACGCACGGTCTCCACGAACGACGGCTCCCGGAGCTGCTGGGCGGAGATGTTCACGCTGACGTTCAGCGTGCCGCCCGCGGCCTCGACCATCCGCGAGGAGTCGTCGGCGGCCTGGCGCAGCACGAGCTCGCCCAGCGCCACCACCAGGCCGCTCTCCTCGGCGATCTTGATGAAGACGTCCGGCGAGATCGACTGTCCGTTCGAGGTCCATCGGGCCAGTGCCTCGACTCCGGTGATCCGTCCGGTCGAGACCCGCACGATGGGCTGGTAGACCAGCGACAGCTGCCCCTCGCCGACGGCGTTGCGCAGGGCCTCGACGAGCTCGAGGCGCTCGAGGCGGGTCTGGCCCAGCGCCCCCTCGTAGGTGACGAACTGGTTCTTGCCGCGGGCCTTCGCCTCGTACATCGCCAGGTCGGCGTTGCGGAGCAGGCTCTCGGAGGTGTCCTCGGGCTCACCGAAGGCGACGCCGATGCTCGCGCTGAGGGTCAGTGTGTGGCCGGCCACCTGGGCGCCGGAGGAAAGGGCGTTGAGGATGCGCAGGCAGGCGGCGTCGACCTCGGTGGACCGGACGTCCTCGAGGAGGATGGCGAACTCGTCCCCGCCGAGACGCGCAACCGTGTCGGAGTCGCGGACGCAGTCGGTCAGCCGGGCCGCCACGTCGATGAGCACCTCGTCGCCCGCGGCGTGGCCGAAGCGGTCGTTGACCGGCTTGAAGCCGTCGAGGTCGATGAAGAGCAAGGCCAGCTCGGTGTTGCGGCGGCGCGAGAGGTGCACGGCGTGCTCGACGCGGTCCAGCAGCAGCCCCCGGTTGGGCAGGTCGGTCAGCAGGTCGTGCCGGGCCAGGTGGGTCATGTCGTCGGTGAGCCGGAGCCGGGCGAAGGCATCGGAGGACACCGCCACCATCGCCTCGAGCGCGCGCTGGTCGGCCTCGTCGGTGGAGCGGGCGCGGTGGCGGCGCGGGGCCACGATCCAGCGGTTCTGCTGGCCGTCGGAGAGCCGGGCCCCGATCTCGTGGGCGGAGGGCGGCGCGGCCCGCACCTTGACCTTGTCCAGCCGGAGCAGCCGCTTGGCGTCGTCGACGAGGGCATCCATCACCTGGCGGGCGTCGGAGAGCGTCTGGGCACGGACCGCAGCCTCGAAGAGCACCGTGAGCCGGCGGGAGTTCTCCGAGGCCCGGGTGATGGAGCGGGTGGCCACGAGCAGGGTGAGCAGGGGCACCGCAAGCAGGAGCAGGCTCCACGACGGGAGCTCCCGGTGCATCATCGCGCCGAGGTAGCCCAGGGAGTCGAAGGGCACGAAGCAGGAGATGGCGAGCACCGTGCCCGGCTGGGTCAGGTGCTCCATCAGCGGCGAGCCCGCCTCGAGCGCGACCGAGATCCCGGAGACGAGGAAGTCCAACGCGAAATAGACCGCCGCGGCGAGGACCACGGCGCCGAGCTCGCGCAGCGTCGTGTCGCTGGGAGGGATCAGCTCTCCGCGGGCCCGGACGAGCACGACCGCGGCCAGACCGGCGCCGGTGATGCTCAGGCCGCAGTTGAACAGCTGCAGCCAGCCGCGCTTCCCGCTGATCAGCTGCGTGCCGACCACGCCGAGCCCCCAGAGGACCACGGCCTCGGCCGGCTGGCGTCCGCAGAGCAGGAACATCAAGATGGCCGAGTCGAAGCCGACCTCGATCCCCTTGCCGCGCTGGTCCAGCACGAGCGGGAAGCGGGCGATCAGCATGATCAGGGGCACAGCGCCGAGTCCGACGAGAAAGTCGGTCTCCGGGACCCCCATCCGGACGATCGCGATCACGGCCACGACGACGCCGGAGGCGATCACGGCAAGGTCGAAGACCTCACTCGCGCGCGGTACCGTCGTCTGCGTGTCCGCGACCTGGGTCTGACCGATCTCGGGCATTCTGCACCCAGTATCAGCCATCACACTCCGTTGTGGAGGCTTTTGCCCCTTTCGCACGTCCCCTACCGGGTGCTCGCGGGCGCGGGCACGACGTCGCGGAGGAAGGAGCGTGCGGCCAGGAAGTCGGCCAGGGTGTCCCGGTGCTCGGTGCAGGCCAGCCAGACCTTGCGCCGCTCAGGCGTGTGGAGGCGTGGATTGTTCCATCGCAGGTGCCATTGCGCTGGCTCGTGGCACCCCCGGGCCGAGCAGACCGGAGCCCCAGGCTCGGGCTCAGCCGCCGACGGGGGATCGGGCGCGGTGGGCACGGGCGCTCCTCACGGGGACTCGGGTCAGGGCGACAGCGGGGCGCCGAGAGCCAGGACATGAAAGCGGTGCCGGACGACCACGGGGGAAGTCGTCCGGCACCACTTGGACGCGAGCTCAGACGGGGGAGACTGAGCTCGCGCGATTCCGATTCTTGCACGCCCCCGAAGCCAGCGCCAGAGTCGCCACGAGGACCAGGCCGACCTGCGAGGGATCAGCTCCGCTCCGCGGGTGGCGCCTCGAGGACGCCGTACGCAGGCTCGGCCAGGAAGGGGTCGGGGGCCCCAGGATCAGGTGACGCGCCCGCGTTGGCCACCACGACGGCGATGGTGGGAAGGAAGAAGGTGCTGGCCAGGAAGACCCACATCAGCCAGGTACCGGCGAAGGCCACCGCGAGCAGGAAGCACAGCGTCCGGATGGTCATCGACACCAGGTAGCGTCGTTGCCGGAACTCGATGTCCTGGCTCTTCCCCCGGTTCGCGGTGGTGATCCGAACCGCTTCGTCCTGCCTGCGTACCATGACCCCCAGAGTACGTCGCGACGACGGTCCAACCCAGGTATCGCGGGTGGCACCCATGTCGCGTAGGGCACCTCCCCGCCGATCGAGGAGTCCATCGTGACCGACCGCACCTACCGGGTGACCGAGATCGTCGGGACGTCCCCCGACGGCATCGACCAGGCCATCCGCAACGGCATCGTCCGGGCGTCGACGACGCTGCGCCACCTGGACTGGTTCGAGGTGACCCAGGTGCGCGGCCAAGTCAAGGACGGCGACGTGGAGCACTTCCAGGTGGGTCTGAAGCTCGGCTTCCGGCTCGAGGACGAGTGACCTCAGGGTCCGACCCGGTTCCGCGGCGGGGCCTGGAGCAGATAGCGTCACCTCCTGTGAGCAGATCGGTACTCGTCACAGGCGGCAACCGCGGGATCGGCCGCGCCATCGCCGAGGCGTTCGTCGCCTCGGGCGACCAGGTCGCAGTCACCTACCGCTCCGGGGAGCCGCCGACCGGGGTGCTGGCCGTCCGGTGCGACATCACCGACCCGGACCAGGTCGAGGCCGCCTTCGCCGAGGTGGAGGCCGTCCACGGTCCGGTCGAGGTTCTTGTGGCCAACGCAGGGATCACCGCGGACACGCTCGTGCTGAGGATGAGCGAGGAGGACTGGTCCTCGGTCATCGACACCAACCTCACCGGGTCGTTCCGAGTCGTCAAGCGCGCCACAAAGGGGATGCTCCGCCTCCGCCGCGGCCGGATCGTCCTGATCTCCTCGGTGGTGGGCCTGCTCGGCTCGGCCGGACAGGTCAACTACGCGGCGAGCAAGGCCGGGCTGGTGGGCATGGCCCGGTCCCTGGCCCGCGAGCTCGGGAGCCGCGGCATCACCACCAACGTCGTCGCGCCCGGCTTCGTCGAGACCGAGATGACCGCTGGTCTCCCCGAGGAGAAGAAGAAGGAGTACCAGGCGGCCATCCCCCTGGGCCGCTACGCCTCGACCGACGAGATCGCCTCCGTGGTGCACTTCCTGGCCTCGGACGCCGCCGGGTACGTGACCGGCGCGGTCGTCCCCGTCGACGGCGGCCTGGGCATGGGGCACTGACCGCTCGCGTCGGCCATCCCGCCGTCTCGTTCACGAGCCACCCGACCACCACCAGCGGCCTCACCCGCCAGCGCAAGGAGCAGCAACGATGGGCATTCTCGAGGGAAAGCGGATCCTGGTCGCCGGCGTGACCATGGACAGCTCGATCGGCTTCGCCGTGGCCCGGGTGGCCCAGGAGCAGGGGGCGAGCGTGGTCGTGTCCAACTTCGGGCGGGCCCTGGGGATCACCAAGCGGATCGTGGGCCGGCTCCCACAGCCCACCCCCGTGGTCGAGCTCGACGTCACCGACGCCGAGCACCTGCAGCGGCTACCCGAGCTCCTCGGCGAGCACCTCGATGGTCTCGACGGGGTGGTCCACTCGGTGGCCTACGGAAACCCGGAGACGCTGCTGGGGGGCAAGTTCCTCGACGGACCGTGGGAGGACGTGGCCCAGGCCGTCCAGGTCTCGGCGTACTCGCTGAAGTCGCTGGCCACCGCCTGTCTGCCGATGATGTCCTCGGGCTCCTCGGTGGTGGGGATGACCTTCGACGCCACCGTGGCCTGGCCCGCCTACGACTGGATGGGCGTGGCCAAGGCCGGGCTGGAGTCGACGTCGCGCTACCTGGCCCGCGACCTCGGGCCGCACGGCATCCGGGTGAACCTGGTCTCGGCGGGACCGCTGAAGACGCTCGCCGCCAAGGCGATCCCGGGCTTCGGGGAGCTCGAGTCGATGTGGAGCGACCGGTCCCCGCTGGGCTGGGACGAGAAGGACACCGACCCCACCGCCCGTGCTGTGGTCGCCCTGATGTCGGATTTCTTCCCCGCCACCACGGGTGAGATCGTCCACGTCGACGGCGGCTACCACGCGATGGGCGCCTAGCTCCGTCGTGGGATCCCTGGTCGAGCTCCGGGTCCTGGAGGGCCCCAACCTCTACTTCCCCCGCGCGGCCATCAAGCTCACGCTGGACCTGACCGGCGTGATCGACGCGCCCGACGAGAGCGCCGTACGTCTGGCCACCCGGATCGGCCTGCGCTCGGCCCGCCCGGGAGCTCCGGGCAGCGGCTTCCGGCAGCGGTTCGCCATCCGCGCCGTGGAGCGGCTCACCCGGCAGGTGGCCTTGGAGACCGGCGCCACGCGGCTCGGCATCCGGGTCCGCCCGACCAACGACGTCCACCTGATCACCGTGGCCTACCCGTGGCGCAATCGGGCTCGGGCCGAGATCCTGGGCGGGGTGGTCGCGGACGTGCTCGACGGACTGCCCACCGGGGACGTCGACGAGCTGGTCAGCCGGGCCGCGGCCCGGGTCCGCGCCGCGGAGCTGGGGCCGGCGCCGACGACGCTGCGGCCCCGCGTCCCGATCGTGGCGGTCACCGGGACCAACGGGAAGACCACCACCTCGCGGATGGTCGCGCACATCGCGCGCACTCACGGACTGCACGTCGGCTGGTCGAGCACCGACGGCGTCTACGTCGACGGCGAGCTGGTCGAGGCCGGGGACTACTCCGGGCCGAGCGGCGCCGGACGCGTCCTGGCCCACCGTGAGGTCCAGCTCGCCGTGACCGAGACCGCGCGGGGCGGCATCCTACTCAAGGGCGTCGGCGTGGCCTACAACCACGTGTCGGTCTTCACCAACGTCTCGGCCGACCACCTCGGTCTGCACGGGATCGACACCCTGGACCAGCTGGCCGAGGTCAAGGCGGTGGTCTGCCGGATCACCCGCGCCGACGGTTGGGCGGTGCTGAACGGCGACGACCCCCGGGTCTTCGCGGCCCGACGCGGACTGCGGGCCCGACCCTGGGTCTTCTCCCGGGACCCCGACTCCCCGGCGATCCGCGAGGCGCTCAACGAGGGGGGTCGGGCCACGACCGTCATCGACGGCTGGGTGTGCGTCCTGCGTCCCGACGCCGACCCCGATCCGCTGCTCGACGTCGCGGACGTCCCGATGACGTTGGCCGGGCTCTCGCACTACAACGTGGAGAACGCCCTCGGGGCGGCCTCGGCTGCGCTCGGGGTGGACCTACCCCGTGAGGCCGTGATCGAGGGCCTGCGGACCTTCAGCCCGGACGCGGAGCACAATCCGGGCCGGATGAACTTCTTCAGCCGTGACGATGTGAGCGTGGTCATGGACCTCGCCCACAACGAGGCGGGGCTGGCGGCCCTGCTGGAGATCATGTCCGGCGTACGCCGCCCCGGTACGCGGCTGCTGCTCGCCCTCGGCGCCGTCGGGGACCGGCAGGACGACCTGCTCGGCTCACTGGCCCAGATGGCCGCCCGCGACGTCGACGTCCTGGTCATCGCCCAAAAGCAGGACTACCTGCGGGGTCGGACCACCGAGGAGCTCGACGCGCTCTTCCGGGCCGGGGCGGCGAGCGTGGGCGTCGAGGAGGTGCCGTCGTACCCGACCGAGAAGGACGCTCTCGAGGCGCTGGTGGCCCAGGCCGGTCCCGGCGACGTGGTCGGGCTGATGTGCCACCAGGACCGGCAGGGTGTCTACGACTGGCTGGCCGCCCAGGGCTTCACCGCGGACGACCCGGCCACCCTCCGTGACAAGGTCCGCGCCGCGCGTCCGGCTCAGGCTCCGACGGTCGGCGCGTAGTCCGGGTCGCCGACGACGCCCTCGTCGGTGCGGGAGCCGGCCTGAGCCTGCTGCGACCAGGTCTCCAGCTCCTTCATCACCGCGGGGTGCTGGTCGACGCACACCACGACCAGGTCGCCGGGGTTGGCCCGGGACATCGCGTGACGCACGGCCTCGATCTCGTCGTCGACGACCTCCACCTGCTTGCACCGCCCACCGGCCGCCATCCCCTGCCGGACGCCCTCGGCGACCAGGGCCGAGGTCTCGCCCCGGCGACGGCCCCGCAGCGAGACGTCCTCGCGGACCACGACCACGTCGAAGTGATGGGCCGAGACCGCACCGAGCTCGACCATGTCGGCGTCGCGTCGGTCCCCGGCGGTGGCGACGATCCCGATCCGGGAGGGTCGGGCCAGCTCGCTGGTGCTGGTCAGGCCCTCCCCGAGCCGGTCCACGAAGTCGCCCAGCATCCGCATGCCCGGCGCGTTGTGGCAGTAGTCGACGATGACCGAGACGCCGTGCACCTCGACCTCGTTGAGTCGTCCCGGCGAGAGGTAGTAGGAGGTCGAGAAGGTCCGCAGGCCTTGGCGGATGTCGTGCAGCGGCGCTCCGGCGGCGAAGGCCGCGGCCGCGGCGGCCAGCGAGTTCTGCACGTTCATCCGCGCCCGGCCGCCGAACGTGGCCGGAAGCAGGTGCGTCCAGGCCAGGTGCATCTCGCGCCGCCCGTGCTTGACCATGATCATCTCGCCCCGCTCGCTCGGGTCGAGGACGAGCGCCTTGCCCCCGCGGCGGCAGTGCGTGTCGATCATGTCCCGCTCCTCCGAGCCGGGCTCGGCCATGGAGAACCAGACCACGTCGCCCGAGCAGCGGCGTCGCATCGCCCGGACCAGGGGGTCGTCGGCGTTGAGCACCGCGGAGCCGGTCCGGGGCACCGCCTCGACGATGACGGCCTTGACGTCGGCGAGCTGCTCGACCGTGTCGATCCCGCGCAGGCCCAGGTGGTCGGGCTGCACGTTCAGCACCACGGCCACGTCGTTGCGCTCGTAG
>JBBPYL010000029.1:0-19162 GCA_038199935.1 Propionibacteriales bacterium
AGCGCGGTGATGCCGAAGACGATGAAGAAGAAGCCACCCGCCTTGGCGGCGTAGACCGGGAGCAGCGGGTAGCCCACGACGTTGTCGTTGGTCCGACCGGGCCCGGGCCACTGGGTGTGCTTGTGGAAGACCAGGAGCAGCATGTGCGCCCCGATCAGCGCCAGCAGCACGCCGGGGATCAGCAGCACGTGGGCGACGTAGAGCCGCGAGATGATCGCGTCGCCGGGGAACTCCCCGTCGAACAGGAAGAAGGAGGCGTAGGTCCCGACCACGGGGATCGACTTCACGAAGCCGTCCGCGGCGCGGATGCCGGTGCCGGAGAGCAGGTCGTCGGGGAGCGAGTAGCCGGTGAAGCCCTCCAGGGTGCCCAGCAGCAGCAGGAGGCAGCCGATCACCCAGTTGAGCTCGCGGGGCTTGCGGAAGGCTCCGGTGAAGAAGACCCGCATCATGTGCACGAGCATGGCGGCGATGAAGAGCATCGCGGCCCAGTGGTGTATCTGGCGCATCAGCAGACCGCCGCGGATGTCGAAGGAGATGTCGAGCGTGGAGGCGTAGGCCTCCGACATCTCCACCCCGCGTAGCGGGTCGTAGGTCCCCTGGTAGGGGATCTCGCCCATGCTCGGCTTGTACCAGAGGGTGAGGAAGGTGCCGGTGAGGAGCAGGATCACGAAGCTCCACAGCGCGATCTCACCCAGCATGAAGGACCAGTGGTCGGGGAAGACCTTCCGGACCTGCTTCTTGGCCAGCGTGGCCAGGCCGACGCGCTCGTCGGTCCACTCCGCGACGGCGCCGAGCGGGTTCGCCTTCTTGGCCTTCGCCGCGGTGGTGCCGTTCGTCGTCGCTGTGCTCATGTGTTATCCACGCTCCCAATAGCTGGGTCCGACTGGCTCTGTGAAGTCACTCTGTGCGACCAGGTAGCCCTCGTCGTCAATCATAATGGGGAGCTGGGGAAGCGACCGGGCCGCAGGACCGAAGATCACCTTGCCGCTGTCGGCGAGGTCGAAGGTCGACTGGTGGCAGGGGCACAGCATCAGGTGGGTCTGTTGCTCGTAGAGCGAGATCGGGCATCCGACGTGGGTGCAGATCTTGGAGTAGCACAAGATGCCGTCGATGCCCCAGTTCTCGCGCCCGGAGGAGGGCGTGATGTCTTCGGGCTCGATGCGTACGATGATGATGGCGGCCTTCGCCTTGGCCTGGAGGAGCTCGACGCCCTCGAAGATCGGCTCGCCCTCCTCGTTCTCCTCGTAGAAGACCGCGGGCTCGCCGTTGATGAGCTGGCCGATCTGGATCTCGCTGGGCTTGATCGGGGTGCCGGCGATGTCGTTGACCAGACGCATGCCCGTGGTCCACACCGTCGAGGCCAGCTTCGAGCCGGGCAGCGGGCCGAGGTCGCGCAGCAGCACCACGACCGGCAGTCCCAGGAGCGCGAGCGACCCGATCAGCGAGTTGCGGATCAGCGGCCGGCGGGCGATGCCCGAGTCGTCGACCCCGGCCGAGAAGGCGGTGAGCGCGGCTTCCCGGTCCTCTGGAGGGGAGGCGGCGGGGTGGCGCTGCTCGGAGATCTCGACGTCGCTCATCAGCTTGCGCGACCACTGGATGGCGCCGACGCCGATGAAGAGCAGGGCGAGGCCCAGGAACAGACCCAGGGTGACGTTGGAGGCGCCGTAGCCGCCCAGGAGGTCGGTGTCCTCACCGATCGAGAAGAGGAAGTAGCAGACCACGAAGAGCACGGCGCTGACGCCGGAGAGGGCGAAGAAGGTGGCGACCTGACGCTCGGCCCTGCGCTCGGCCTCCGGGTCGATGTCGGTGGGGCGAGGCTGGTGCTCGTCCATCCCCGGGTTGGGGATCGGCTCCTCGGCGACGGCGAGCGCGTCGTGCGAGGTGTTCGGGTCCCCGGGGTCACCGGGCAGGGCTGGGTGGGTCATCCCTGGGCTCCCTTCTTGGCGCGGGTGGAGTGCGAGGCGATCCAGACGCAGAAGCCCACGCAGGCTCCGATGCCGACCAGCCACGCGTAGAGACCCTCACTGACGGGTCCCAAGGACCCCAGGGTGGCTCCGCCGTAGTTCGGGTTCTCCTCGACGCTCTTGAGGTAGGCGATGATGTCGCGCTTCTCCTCGGGCCTGACGACACCGTCGGAGAAGACCGGCATCTGCTGCGGCCCGGTGAGCATGGCCTCGTAGATGTGCACCGGCTCGACGCCCATCAGGCTCGGGGCGTACTTGCCCTGGGGCAGCGCGCCGCCGGTGCCGGCGAAGTTGTGACAGGCGGTGCAGTTGGTCCGGAAGAACTGGCCGCCGCGGACGATGGCCTCGGTGCGCTCGTCGGCCGGGATGGCGTCGGGGTTGTAGGCCTCCTCGGGGGGGATGGCCGGACCGGCGCCGAGGGAGGCTACGAAGGCGGCGAGCTGGGAGATCTCGGCCTCGCTGTAGATGTTCTCCTTGACCGGGACCTGGACGCCGGGGCGGGCCGCGGGCATCCGGCCGGTGCTGACCTGGAAGTCCACCGCGGCGGCGCCCACGCCGGCCAGCGGGGGACCGTACTGGGTGCCGTTCTGGGTGGTGATGCCCTCGCCGTTGCGGCCGTGGCAGGAGGCGCAGCCGACCAGGAAGAGCGCGCGACCCTCGTCTACGGTGGACTGGGCGCTCGCGGAGTCGCTGGCCTGCGCCGGCGACAGCACGGTGTAGGCCCCGCCGGTGACGAGCAGCCCCAGCAGCATCACCACCACGCCGGCGTACCTGCTCCGCCGCTTCCGGGAGAGTCGATCTGTCAGCAGTCGCACGAAGGTCCTCGCATCTGGGATCTGGGCTACTTGATCAGGTAGATGGTCGCGAACAGACCGATCCACACGACGTCGACGAAGTGCCAGTAGTACGACACGACGATCGCGGAGACGGCTTGCTCGTGCGTGAACTTGCGGGCCAGGTAGGTCCGGCCGAGCACCAGCAGGAAGGCCAGCAGCCCGCCGGTGACGTGCAGTCCGTGGAAGCCGGTGGTCAGGAAGAACATCGACCCGTAGGCCGAGCTCGACAGCGACAGGCCCTCCTTGACCAGCTCGGCGTACTCCAGCGCCTGACCGGCGACGAAGAAGGCCCCCATCGCGTAGGTGAGGATGAACCACTCGCGCAGCCCCCAGCTGCCCATCGTGAACACCCCGGCGCTGCGGCTGACCTGGCCGCGCTCAGCGGCGAAGACGCCGAGCTGGCAGGTGAGCGAGGAGAGCACGAGCACGGTGGTGTTGAGGGTGGCGAAGGGGACGTTCAGGAGCTCGGTGTCGGTGGCCCACAGCTCGGGGGACACCGCGCGGATGGTGAAGTAGGCGGCGAAGAGCGCCGCGAAGAACATCAGCTCGCTGGAGAGCCAGATGATCGTGCCGACGCTGACCATGCTCGGTCGGTCGTGCTGCCCGTGCAGTCGGGAGGCGGGGATCTCAGGAGCGATGGTGGCCACCGTCTCATTATGTCTCGAAGAAACTCCTGAGAAAACCCGACCCCCGACGGCAGCCGTCGGAAAAGTCACACCTCGTCCCTCCCCGGGGGCGGGGTGCCTAGGCTGGGGGTGTGTTCCCCTCGGCCCACAGCGACGTCCCCGGCGGACTGCCGCCCTTCGACGCGGCCCGGATCCTGACCCAGTGGGCGCTGGACCCGGTGTTCGTCGTCGGCCTGACCGCGGTCACCGCGGCGTACGTCGTCGGCGTGCAGACGCTCCGGGCCCGCGGGGACGCCTGGGCGCCCGGCCGCACGGTGGCCTTCGTCTCGGGGATGGCGGTGATCGCCTTCGCCACGCTGTCCGGGCTCGGGGCCTACGACACGGTCCTGCTCTCGGTGCACATGGTCCAGCACATGTTGCTGTCCATGCTGGCGCCGCTGCTCCTCGCGCTCGGGGCGCCGGTCACCCTGATGCTGCGCACCCTGCCCTCCCGGCCGCGAGCGGTGCTGCTGCGGCTGCTGCACTCCCGGCTGGCCCGGGTCCTGACCTTCGCCCCGCTGACGCTGCTGCTCTTCGTGATCAGCCCGTGGGCGCTCTACTTCACCGGCTGGTACGACGCCACGCTGAGCTCGGAGCTGCTGCACAACCTGACCCACGTGCACCTCGTGCTGATCGGCTCGCTGTTCTTCTGGCCGATGGTCGGAATCGACCCCGTCCCCGGTCGGGTGGCCTACCCGTTCCGCCTGCTGACGGTGTTCCTCACGCTGCCCTTTCACGCCTTCTTGGGGGTGACGATCATGGGCCAGGAGCGCCTCATCGGCGGCGACTGGTACCCGCACCTCCCCGCCGAGGGACTGACCTGGCTGCCTGACGCGGCCGCCGATCAGCACCTGGCCGGCGGCATCCTGTGGGGCTCCGGGGACCTGATCGGCTTGGCCTTCCTGACCGTGCTCTTCGTGCAGTGGGTCCGCGACTCCACCCGGGAGGCCGCCCGCGAGGACCGCAGGCTGGACCGGCTCGAGCGTCGGTGAACCAGCACGACGACCGGCCCGGGGCGGCCCACCGGGGACGCGTGGACGGTACGATCCGGGCGTGAGCGACGCGACCGACCGGATCAAGGTGCTCGTCTACAGCGACGACGCCACCACACGGACCCAGGTGATCCTGGCGCTCGGCAAGCGTCCGCACCCGGACCTGCCGATGCTGGAGTACGTCGAGGTGGCCACCGAGCCGGTGGTCATCCAGCAGATGGACTCCGGAGACATCGTCCTGGCCATCTTCGACGGCGAGGCGACCCCGGTCGGCGGGATGGGGCTGGCCAAGCAGATGAAGGACGAGATCTTCCGCTGCCCGCCCATCATCGTGCTGACCGGCCGGCCCCAGGACGCCTGGCTGGCCACCTGGTCACGGGCCGAGGCTGCCGTGCCGCACCCGATCGACCCGATGCAGCTCGCCGAGGCCGTGATCCGGATCCTCAAGGCGCGCGTCCCCGCCTGAGCGGCGTACCGCTCCCACGCCCGGCCCGGGTGTGACGAACCCTTCCCCCCGGAGGCCCCGTGACCGAGCACTCCTGGCCCGACGTCCTCTCCGCGCTGGTGGCACACGAGGACCTGTCCGCGGCCCAGACCGGCTGGGCGATGGGGGAGATCCTGGCCGGCGAGGCCACCCCGGCCCAGATCGCCGGCTTCGCGGTCGCCCTACGGACCAAGGGCGAGACGATCGACGAGCTCGAGGGGCTGGTCGAGGCGATGTACGCCCACGCCACGCCGTTGCGCGTGCCGGGCCGGGTGCTCGACGTGGTCGGCACCGGCGGTGACCGGTCGATGTCGGTGAACATCTCGACGATGGCGGCGATCGTGGCCGCCGGGGCCGGTGCTCCGGTGGTCAAGCACGGCAACCGGTCGGCCTCGTCCAAGGCCGGGTCGGCCGACGTCCTGGAGGAGCTCGGCATCCGGCTCGACCTGCCCGCCTCGGCCGTGGCCGCGGTGGGGGAACGGGCCGGGATCACCTTCTGCTTCGCCGCCGCCTTCCACCCGGCCCTGCGGCACGCCGCCGTCCCCCGGCGCGAGCTCGGCATCGGCACCACCTTCAACTTCCTCGGCCCGCTCGCCCATCCGGCCAAGCCCGAGGCCCAGGCGATCGGCTGCGCCGACGCGCGGATGGCTCCGCTGATGGCGGGGGTCTTCGCGCGCCGAGGCGTGGACGCCTGGGTGTTCCGCGGCGACGACGGGCTCGACGAGCTGACCACCACCACGACCTCGCAGGTCTGGGCGGTCTCCGGGGGGAGGGTCGAGCAGTTCGTCGTCGACCCCGACGACCTCGGTCTGGGCGGCGGGACGACCCAAGGACTGCGGGGTCAGGACGCGGCCTACAACGCCGAGGTGGTCCGCCGGGTGTTGGCCGGCGACCCAGGTCCGGTGCGTGACGCCGTGCTGCTCAACGCGGGTGCGGCTCTGGCGGTGCACGAGAACGCCGACGGCTCGGTCGGCGATCGGCTGACCGTCGGCGTCGAGCGGGCGGTCGAGGCGGTCGACTCGGGCTCCGCGCAGCGCTCCCTGGAGGCCTGGGTGGCCGCGTCCGCCGCCGCGTGAGCCGGTCCTGCGCGGCCACAACGGGGTGCCGTTCCTCGCTGAGGCGAGGCTTTGTCGTTTCTGCGGAATAGCCAATCGGCCCGGCGCTCAGCCCTACGATGACCGGGTGGACAGCCCAGGAGCGTACGGTCGCGTGCTGGTCGCGATCCCCGCTCTGAACGAGGAGGCGTCACTTCCCGGAGTGATCGCGGAGCTTCGTGGGGTCGGAGTAGACCTCGATGTCCTCGTCGTGGACGACGGGTCCGGCGACAACACCGCGGAGGTGGCTCGGGTGGCGGGGGCCATGGTCTGTTCCCTGCCCTTCAACCTAGGTGTCGGGGGGGCGATGCGTGCCGCCTTCAAGTACGCCGTACGCCACGACTACGACGTGGTGGTGCAGGTGGACGCCGACGGCCAGCACGATCCGCGTTTCGTGGTGAGCCTTCTCGACGCGCTCTGCGACGCCGATGTCGTGGTGGGTGCCCGCTTCGCGGGCGTCGGCGACTACCGAGTCGCCGCTCCGCGCCGGCTGGCGATGCGTGTGCTCAGCGTCGTGCTCTCGCGTCTCTCAGGCCGGCCGCTGACGGACGTGACGAGCGGCTTCCGCGCCACAAACCGCCGCGGGATTCGCCTGTTCGCGGTGCACTACCCCGCCGAGTACCTCGGCGACACCGTGGAGTCTCTGGTCATCGCCCTCAGAACCGGGTGCGTGATCACCCAGGTTCCGGTGGACATGCGGCAGCGGCACGGGGGCAGCGCCAGCCAGTCGAGCACCCGTGCCCTGATGTACCTGGCGCGGGCGGGCGTCGCCCTGGTGCTGGCCCTGGTGCGGTCCTGGCCCTACCCGGACCTGGACCCCCCGATCGATCCGGAGGGAGTCTGAGGTGCGCGCCAACCTGATCTTGGGTGTCGCGGGTTCGGTGGTCACTCTGTTTCTGCTCTTCGAACTGCTCCGGCGTCAGAAGCTTCGCGAGAAGTACGCCGTCCTGTGGGCGATCGTGGCGGTCGCCACCCTGGTGGTGGCAGCAGCGCCCGGGCTGCTGTTCTGGGTGGCTGACCTCGTGGGCGTCCAGGTCCCGGCCAACCTGCTGTTCTTCACCGCAAGCATGGTGCTGCTCTCGGTGAGCGTCCAGCACAGTCACGAACTGGGACGGCTTGAGGAGCGCACTCGGTCACTGGCTGAGGAGGTGGCGCTGCTGCGCATGGCCTCGGACCACAGGCCCAGCACCTCACCGACGCCTCGAGACGGCGAGAGTCCTGAGCCACGGTGAGCAACCTGCCACGCTTCGACGTCGTCATCCTGGCCTACGGAGCGGAGCCCCTCCTCGCAGAGTCCGTCGCCTCTGTTCTTGCCCAAGAGGACGCTGAGGTCACGGTCGTCGTCGTCGACAACGGAGCCGACGCCCAGTCGATTTTCGCGATCGACTCCCTTCCGCGAGTCAGGCTGGTCGTACCGGGGAGGAACCTCGGCTTCGCCGCGGGCGCCAACCTGGGCGCCCGGCACGGGGATGCCGACCACGTCGCCTTCGTGAACAGCGACGTGGTCCTGCGTCCGGGGGCGTTGGCCGCGCTCGCCGCGGCGCTGGAGGACGAGACGGTGGGCCTGGCCACGGCCAGCCTGCGGCTGCGCGATGACCCCGAGACCATGAACTCGTGCGGCAACCCGGTGCACTTCCTGGGTCTGTCGTGGGCGGGAGGCCTCGGCGAGCCCGCCGGCGATCACCTGGAGCCCCGCGACGTCGCGAGCGTGTCGGGCGCGTGCTTCGCGGCTCGGCGCACGACCTGGGAGGGGTTGGACGGCTTCTACGAGCCGCTGTTTCTCTACCACGAGGACACGGAGCTGAGTCTGCGCTGCTGGCAGACGGGCTTGGCGGTCAGGTTCGTGCCCGGGGCTGTTGCCGAGCACGGCTATGAGTTCGCACGACATACGCAGAAGTGGGGGCTGCTGGAGAGGAATCGGCTGGTGATGATGCTGACCCTGTGGGAGGCCCGGACCTTGGCGTTGATGCTCCCGGGGCTTCTGGGCCTCGAGGTCACCATGATGGTCGTCGCGGTGAGGCAGGGATGGGCTCGGCAGAAGCTGGCTGGGTGGTGGTGGCTCGTGACCCGGACCCGGATGCTGCGACGACGCCGGGCGGAGCTCTCGCGCAAACGAGTGACCACTGACGCGCGGGTCCTGGTCAGGTTGACGGGACGGATGGACCCGGGAAGCGGCACCGGGGTGAAGGTGCCGGCAGTGGTGAACCTGGCGTCGGCTGCTTACTGGTCGGCGGTCCGCAGAGCACTCTCGCTCTCGACTCCGCGCGTCTGACCCACCGGCTCTCGAGCCACGGCGAGATAGATCAGGACGAGGCCGCTCAGTCCCAGGACGACGAGCGCCCAGGTCGGACCCGTCACCCAGGCCGGGTCTCCGGAGAGCGGACTCTCTCGCAGCTCCTTGAGCTGCACGCCGGCGATGCTGACCAGGTGCGCGACCGCCAGGGCGGCCCATCCGGCGAAGATCACCGGCCCCAGCAGGCGATGACGGACGTCGGCCCGGTCGAGGGCCAGTCCCGCGAGCAGGACCAGGCCGTAGGTCAGGGGGAGCGTGTAGCGGCCCTGCCAGGCGAAGCCCAGGCTGTTCATGGTGGTGAGGGTGGCGGCGACGGGAACGAGCACGCTGAGAATCAGCAGAGCCACGAAAGCGCGGGTGAGCCGGGTGCTGTCGCGGTAGCGACCGGCGAAGAGCAGGAAGGCCACGCCCGTGAGGACCCAGATCGAGTAGACGAGCGTCGGCGCCCGTTCGCTCCGGACGGGGAAGGCGGCCACGCTCTGCAGCAGCCAGAGAATCGGCTGTTGGAGGAACAGCGACCAGGGAAAGGTGAGCTCGCCGGCCGAGGGGGGCAGCGGGGGTGCGGCGTTCGGCTTCGACGCGACCACCCACACCAGAGACAGCGCCACTGAGCTGACCCACGTGAGCAGGACGCCGACAGAGCGGACCCGGTGGGCTGACCAAAGTCCGCGGAGGCGCCGGACGCCGAGCAGCAGGACGGCGATGCCCACGATCAGGAAGAACCAGACGGGCCCCAGGGTCCGCACGACGCACAACGGCAGCGCGCTGAGGGCGGCGACCGTCAGGAGTCGGCGCTCGGTCGGCCTGTCCCGCACTCGGTCCAACCCGATCAGGCTGGTCCAGAGCATCAGCCCCGCGAGCATCTCGACGCCGTTGGGCGCAGGGATGGCGAAGGAGTACAGCGTGACCGGGGTGAGGGCGATCACCAGCGCGAGTAGGGGCCACCGGGTGCGAGCCCAGAGCAGGGTCGTCCACACCACGAGTCCGAGCAGCGCGCTGCAGAGCACGACCGTGGCCAGGCGCATAGCGTAGAGCGCCGCGTACCCGTCGAACCCGAGCGCCGGCGCACCGACCACGGCGTAGTAGAACGGCTGGTACCGCGCCGCCCCGCTGGCCTCGAGGACCAGGCCGTCCCCGATCGACGCCCCCGGGTCACAGTTGTCGGCGCCGACGTAGCGATAGGTGTGGCACACGGGCGAGGCGGCCTCCACCACGTCGCGCGGCACCGGGATCAGATAGCCGTGACGGGTCCCCAACGGGGCCTCCGCCGCGCTCCAGTAGCCGCGCGCGACGGAGGCTGCCCGATAGGCGTGGTCGAACTCGTCGCTGCCGCGGAAGGGCGGGACGGCGGCGATCCAGGCGAGCTGGAGGAGAAAGCTGCCGAGGACGAAGGCGCCGACGATCCGACGCACGGTACGGGGCTCGCGGGTCATCACGGCTTGGTCGCCAGCGCGGTGAACTCGTTGTAGACGAACACCTTCCCCACCAGCGCAGGGAACGGGAACGAGGCGGTTTGCTGCACGACCAGGCCAGCGCCACCGAGCAGCCGCTCCAGCGCCCGCGCGTCGAGATACCGGACGTGGGTGGGGTCCGAGGCGTAGCCCCGCTCCTGAGGGCAGACGAGGAAGACCTGTCCGCCCGTCCGGACGAAGGGCAGGTAGTCCCGCAGGAGACGCTGGGCGGCCTCTTCGTCCATGTGCTCGACCACGTGCGCCATCAGCAGGCTGTCGAAGGACTCGTGCTCAGGCGGGTCAGCCAAGAACTCCTCGGAGGTGCGAGCGGAAAGGCCTCGGGAGCGGGCCTCGCGCACGGCGGTCGCGTTGTGGTCCACGCCCAGCGAGCCCGCGGGCAGGGTCCCGAGATTGCGCCCGATCCCGCAACCGATGTCCAGGGTGCGGCCGAGGTCCTGTCGCCGGAGATTCCACTGGTACGGCGCCTGTACGTGCAGGCGCTTCTTCCACCACTTGCCCTCGCGAGAACGCAGCCGCTCGGCGTACCAGCCGTTCTCCGTACTCATGGACTCATTATGTCGGCGCGGCAGCGAGGCGCAGGCAAACGGAGGAATCGCTAAAGCGGGGGAGGTCCTCAGCCCAGGCCGAGGGAGAACGCGGACTCGAGGTCGTGCTGGGAGTAGGCCCGGAACGCGATGTGCGTCTCGGTCGCGCTCACGCCGTCCACCTTGTTCAGGCTGTCGGCCACGACGTCGGCCACGTCCTCGTGACGGCGGACGCGGATCAGCGCGATCAGGTCGATCTGGCCGGTCACCGAGTAGACCTCGCTGACCCCCTCGAGCGCGGCGATCCGCTCCGCCACCTCGGGGATGCGGGCGACGTCGGCCTTGACGAAGACGATGGCGGTGATCATGCGGCTCAGGCTAACGGACCGGCCGGTGCTCGGGTCGCAGATCGCGACGGTCGTCGAAGCCGACCAGCTTCTCGCGCGACTCACTCACCGCGTCGTGCAGGCGGAGGTGCCGGGTGGCGCCTCCCACGGGGCAGGTCCAGTCGCCCTCGACGTGGATCAGCCGCACGCCGTCGGACTCCAGCCAGCGCAGCAGCTTCTCGCTCTCCTCGGCGGTGGCCGCCGGGGTGGGGCCGGGGCCGGAGAGCACCGTCTCGGCGGAGGCGCGCAGGCCCTCGACGTAGGTCCGGGCGTCGGCGCCGGGAGGGATCACCCCGGCGGCGGCGAGCCGGCCGTGGCGGATCACGTGCACGCTCCAGCGCCCGTCGTCGCGGCGTCCGGCCACGACCTCCGGACAGCGGGAGAGCGCGCCGACGCGCTGGGTGCGGTGGGCCCCGCGGAGGAAGGCAGCGAGCCGGTCCCTCCAGGTGCTGGCATCCTCGTAGCGCTGGTCGGCCGCGAGCGTGCCCATCCGGGTGGCGACCGAGGCGATGACCTCGTCCGGCGCCGCGACGAGGGCCGCGCGCAGGCGCTGGACGACGGCGAGGTAGTCCTCGGGGGTGACGCTGGCGTCGCACGGGGAGAGGCACTTGCCCATCTCGGCCAGGGCGCAGGCGGTCAACGACGGCCGCTTGGCCATCCGACCGCCGCACTGCCGGATCGGGAACGCCTCGTGCAGGGCGATCATCGTTCGCTCCGCCGCCTTGCGGGAGGAGAAGGGGCCGACGTAGTCCGCCCCGTCGTGACCGACCTGGCGGACCAGGGAGAGCCGGGGCCACGGCTCGACCGTGAGCTTGATCCAGTGCACCCGCTCGGGGAAGCGGGAGCGGCGGTTGTAGCGCGGCTTGTGCTCGGCGATCAGGCGCAGCTCGCGGACCTCGGCCTCCAGGGCGGTGGCGCACTCGATCCCCTGGACCGAGCCGGCCAGGGCCACCATCTCGCCCATCCGGGTCCGGGTCTCCGAGGCGGTGAAATAGCTGCGCACCCGGACGCGCAGGTTGGAGGAGGTGCCGATGTAGAGCACCCGAGCCCGGTCGTCGCGGAAGAGGTAGACCCCCGGGGCCTGGGGGAGCCCCTCGGCGAGGTGTCGCTTGCGGCGCTGGGCCGTGCTGACCCGGGCCGAGAACGTCGAGAGCTCCTCGAGGGTGTGCACACCGAGGTTCCCCAGCCGCTCCATCATCCCGTGCAGGACGTCGACGGTGGCCCGCGCGTCGGAGAGCGCCCGGTGGTTCGGGGTGGTGGCGCTGCCGAAGAGGGTGGCCAACGAGCCGAGCTTGCAGTTCGGGGTCTCGTCACGGGTGACCACGCGGCGTGCGAGCTTGGCCGTGTCGACCACCTCGAAGGCAGGCCAAGCTCGCTGCTGCTGGGCCGCGAAGTGCTTGAGGAACCCGACGTCGAAGGGGGCGTTGTGCGCGACGAGCACGCAGCCGGCGGCGAACTCCAGGAACTGGGGGAGCACCTGCTCGATCCGGGGCGAGGTGGCCACCATCGAGTCGGTGATGCCGGTCAGCACGGCAATGAAGGCCGGGATGGCCTGGTGGGGGTTGACCAGGGTCTGGAACTCGCCGAGGACCTCGCCGGCGCGCACCTTGACCGCACCGATCTCGGTGATCATCGAGCCGCCCTGGGCCGAGCCGCCGGTCGTCTCGAGGTCCACGACACAGAAGGTGACGCTGGACAACGGGCGCCCGAGCTGGTCGAAGCTGCGCTGTGCCTCCCACCGGGACGGGCTCCCGGGGCCCGGGGCGAGGGGTGTGCTGGTCATGGGAGCGACGCTAAGGCCGAGCACCGACCAGATCGGTCCCGCCACGCGGCATAGGCTGGCCGTGCCGGACCCCGTGCTCCGGTGAGGACCCCCTGCGGAGGAGCCGATGTCGGACCAGCCTGACCAGCCCGGACAGCCGCGTCTGCCCGACGCGCACACCCGGTGGCGCTGCGGTGGCTGCGGCAACCTCACCCGCTTCGACGTTGTCCGCAGCAGCCGGTCCCGGGAGTTCTGGCACGTCGACCTCGCCGGAGAGGCCCGCGTCGAGGAGTCGGTCACTGACCGGGAGAGCGTGGAGAGCGTGACCTGCCGCTGGTGCGGCCGCGCCGACGCTGTGATCCTGGTCGACCGCTCGACCGAGCGCTGAGCCCCGAGCACTGAGCGCCGGCGAACCGGAACTGTCGGAGCCCCCTGCGACTGTCGTCTCATGGAACTTCCCCAGGAGGAACGATGAGCGTGCACATCGACTGCGACACCTGCACCGTGCGGGGCCTTGCGTGCCACGACTGCGTCGTCACCGTTCTTCTCGGGCCCCCGCCCGAGCTCGGCTTCGACGACGACCAGCAGCGGGCGCTGACCGTGCTCGCCGGGTCCGGCCTGGTCCCGCCCCTGCGGATGGTCTCGCCCGAGTCCGGGCCGGACGTGGCGTCGGCCTGAGTCGACCAGAGCGGCCGGTCCAGTTCGGGGGCGCCAATGCGGGCAATCGCCGGTCCTGCCCCTCTCGGGCGTGGTACGAAAGACCGTGCCGCCCCGGTTGTCCGTGATCGTGCCGATGTTCGACGAGGAAGAGGCCCTGCCCTTCTTGGTCGCCCGGCTGCGTCCCGTGCTGGACGCGCTGGCCCACGCCGACGTCCCGGTGACGTACGAGTTGATCTGCGTCGACGACGGGAGCCGTGACCAGACCGCCTCGGCACTGCTTGGGCTGCGCCGGTCCTGGCCGGAGATCAGGGTTGTCCGGCTGCTGCGCAACGCCGGTCACCAGGCCGCGTTGACCGCAGGGCTCGAGGCGTGCCGTGGGGACTTCGCGGTCACCCTCGACGCCGACCTTCAGGACCCCCCCGAGCTGGTCGCCCGGATGCTCGAGGTGGCGACCCGTGAGGACCTCGACGTCGTCTACGGCGTCCGCGCCGACCGCTCCAGCGACGGGCTGCTCAAGCGGCAGGCGGCTGGCCTCTACTACCGGCTGATGCGCCGGCTCTCGGGTCCGCAGCTGCCCGACAACGCGGGGGACTACCGGCTCGTGAGCCGCCGCGTGGTCGACGCGCTCACCGCGCTGCCGGAGCACGGTCGTGTCTACCGCCTGGTCATCCCCTGGTTCGGCTTCCCCTCCGCTGAGGTGACCTACACCCGGGAGCGGCGAGTGGCCGGTCGCAGCAAGTACCCGCTCAGCCGGATGCTGACCCTGGGCCTGGACTCCGTCACCGCCTTCTCCGCCGCTCCGTTGCGCTTCGCCACCTGGGCCGGCGTCTTCGGCACGTTCTTCGCGCTCTTCGCGATGGTCTGGGCGGTTCTGGGCAACATGGCCGGACGCACCGTCCCCGGCTGGACGTCGGTGGTGGCCACGGTAGGACTGCTCGCCGCCGTCCAGCTGCTGTGCCTTGGTCTGCTTGGCGAGTACGTCGCCCGGATATTCGTCGCGGGCCAGAACCGACCCACGTACGTGGTCGGCTACGACAGCCTTGTCGACGAAGAGCACCTGGACCGGACAACTCGCACGTCGCCTGGCCGGTGATGGACGGGGCTGCTGGGGCGGATGTCCACCTATGTGGGCAAAACCACCCCGACGAAGTCCACACACGCGGTCGAAGCGTTTGCCCACAGTGCCGATCGCACCTAGCCTGAATGACTTACGCGCCTGCCGCAGTCGGCCAGACCGGGTCGTCTCAGGCGCTGCGTTGAGTTTGGACCAGGCCGGGGGCAGTCGGGTCCGAAGCCGGGGAACCACGTTCCTGGGGTGAATCACGCTGGACGGACGCAGACTGCGACCGGCTTGCGAGTAGGGCTCTTTGCCGCCCGAACCCGTCAGCTCACCCGGTAGACGTTCCGACAAAGAGGAGACCGACCGCTCGTGCTGCACGGCCGGAACCGCACCACCACCGCTCTGACCACCCTCGCCGTCTCCGCCCTCCTGGGCACCGTGGTGTCTGCAAGCCCCACGTTCGCCGACCCTGAGATCGACAACGTGCAAGCCCGGGTCGACCGTCTCTACAACGAGGCCGAGCAGGCCTCCGAGCGCTACAACGACGCGCGCCTCGAGCTCACCGACACCCAGGAGCGACTGACGGCGGTGCAGGCCGACCTCGACCGTCAGCGCGGGAAGGTCGAGGCGGTGCGCGCCGAGGTGGCCGCGGCCGTGGTCAGTGACTACCAGGGCCAGGCGCTCTCCTCCACCGCGCAGGTCCTCCTCTCCGACGACCCGGATTCCTTCCTCGACCAGCTCTCCACGGTCAGCGGCTTCAACGACCAGCGCGCCGAGATGATGGCGAGCTTCGTCGTCGCGGCCAAGCAGCTGCGGATGCGCGAGGCCGCCGCCCAGCGCGAGGTCGACCGCATCGCGGCGACGAAGGCCGACCTGGCCCGCGAGAAGGCGCAGATCGACGACAAGGCCGCCGAGGCCACCGACCTACTGGAGCGCCTCGAGGCCCGGGCCCGCGCCGAAGCGCGAGCGAGCCGGGAGGCCGACCGCGCCGCGGCTGCTGCCGCCGCGCAGGAGGCTTCGGACGCCGCCGACGCTGCTGCCGCTGCTGCCGCAGCTCAGGCTCCCGCCGCGGCTGCCGAGCCTGCGACGACCACCCCCGCGACGACCACCCCAGCGCCGAGCACCCCAGCGCCCAGCACCCCAGCGCCGAGCGCGTCGGGGTCGGGGCGTGCCGGTGCGGCCGTCAGTTACGCGCTGGCCCAGGTCGGCGACGCCTACGTCTACGGCGCCACCGGCGACAGCGCGTTCGACTGCTCGGGCCTGACCATGCGCGCCTGGGCTGCGGCCGGCGTCAGCCTGCCGCACTCCTCGAGCGCCCAGATGGGCGCCGGCGCACGGGTCTCGTCCTCGTCCCTGGCCCCCGGTGACCTGGTCTTCTACTACTCACCCGTGAGCCACGTCGGCATCTACATCGGTGGCGGCCAGGTCGTGCACGCCGCGAACCCGAGCACCGGGGTGCAGGTCGCCCCCGTGTTCTCGATGCCGTTCTCCGGTGCCGTCCGTCCCGGCTGACCCGCCCCACCGCCGCCTCGGGACCGGCCTCTCCCCCTGGGGGAGGGCCGGTCTCGTGCTCTGTGCCGGCCTCCTGCTGGCCGGGACCGGCTGGCTGCTCGGCCACGACGGCGGACTGTCGTCGGCCGACACCAGGCCCCGGCCGGATCCCGCCGCGGCTGCGGCCCTCGCCCGCGCGGACGCTGGGGCCGACCTGGTCACCCGGCTCTCGGACGCCCTGGACTCGGGCGCCGAGGACGACCTGGTCGCCCTGGCCGCGTCCGCCCCGGCGCGCCGGGAGCTCCGCGCCCTCCGGTCCAACGTCGACGCGCTCGACCTGAGCGACCTCCAGTGGCGCTACCTCGGGCTGGCGACCGGGAATCAGGCGGACGCGCTGAGCCCCGTCGGGACGACGCAGTGGGACGCCGAGGTCGAGGTGACCTGGGACCCGGCCGACCGGGACGTCGGACGCGACCAGGAGAGCTCCGGGAGCCGGGTCGTGATCCCGGTGCGGGTCGCGACCTCGGCGAGCGGGACGCGCTTCGTGTCGGCGCGGACGGGGCAGCAGGCGGCCCCGCTGTGGCTGCGCAGCCGGGTGCACGTGCGTCGTGATCGCGATGCCCTGGTCGTGGTCGCCGGACCGCACCCGGGCAGCTATCGCGCGCTCGCCGACCGGGCCGTCCGCGACGTGCGGGCCGTGCTGCCCGAGTGGGAGGACCGGCTCGTCGTCGAGGTGCCCGCGTCGGGCCTCCAACTCGCGCGCGTCCTCGGCTCGGCCCCGGGCCGGTACGACGGGGTCGCCGCGGTGACGACCACGGTGGACGGCACCCGCACCCGGGACACCCCGGCGCGAGTGGTCCTCAACCCCGAGGTCTTCGGGGACCTCGGACCGCACGGCCAGCAGATCGTGCTGAGCCACGAGGCGACCCACGTAGCCACTGGGGCGGCGACGACGACCGTGCCGGCGTGGCTGAGCGAGGGCTTCGCCGACTACGTCGCCTTGCCCCGCACCGGTCTGCCCGCTCGCCTGGTCGCGGGACAGGTGCTGGCCCAGGTCGCCCGGGACGGGGCACCGCGTAGCCTGCCGGGCGAGGACGCCTTCGCCAGCGGCACCGCGTCGCTCGGTGCGTCCTACGAGGCATCCTGGCTGGCCTGTCGGCTGATCGCCCGGACCTACTCCGAGGCGGCGCTGGTGACCTTCTACACCCGGACCGACCGGGGCGCCTCGACCCGGCAGGCCTTCCGCGATGTGCTGGGCACCACCCCGGCCGCCTTCACCGTCAGGTGGCGGGCCGAACTGCTCCGGTTGGCCGGGGACGCACGATGAGCCGCGTGCTGGTCGTGACCAACGACTTCCCGCCCCGACGGGGTGGCATCGAGACGTTCGTGCAGTCGATCTGTGCCCACTTGCCCGCCGACGAGCTGGTCGTCTACACCGCCGCGATGGCCGGGGACGCCGAGCACGACGCGGAGCAGCCCTTCCCCGTCTACCGGGACCCGTCCTCGACCCTGCTGCCCACGCCGGCTGTGGCCCGCCGCGTCCGCGAGGTGATGCGCCGCCATTGGTGCGACCGGGTGCTGGTCGGGGCCTCGATGCCGCTGGGGCTGCTCGCCGGATCGCTGCGGCGTGCGGGGGCGACGTGGATCGTAGCCCTGACCCACGGTCACGAGGTCTGGTGGGCCCGGGTGCCGCTGGCCCGGACGCTGCTGCACCACGTGGGGGAGCAGGTCGACGTGCTGACCTACGTCAGCGGCTGGTGCCGCGACGCGATCGCACCGGCTCTCTCTGGTGCCGCCGCCGCCGCGATGGCGCCGCTGTCGCCCGCGGTGGACGTGGGCCGCTTCCGCCCCGGCTGCGGCGGCGACGCGGTACGTCGTCGCTGGGGGATCGCCCCGGACGCGCCGGTGGTCGTCTGCACCGCCCGGATGGTGGCCCGCAAGGGCCAGCACACCCTGGTCGCCGCCTGGCCCCGGGTGCTCGCCGCCCAGCCGCAGGCGCGGCTGCTGCTCGTCGGCGACGGCCCGCACCGGGCCCGGGTCGAACGTCTGGTCGGCCGGCTGGGTCTGGGTGGCTCCGTGGTTCTCACCGGCTCGGTGCCGTGGGCGGAGATGCCGGCGCACACCGACGCCGGAGACGTGTTCGCGATGCCCTGCCGGACCCGTCGGCTCGGCCTGGAGGCGGAGGCGTTCGGGATCGTGTTCCTCGAGGCGCGCGCCTGCGGGTTGCCGGTGGTCGCCGGCCGCTCGGGCGGGTCGGCCCAGGCGGCGGGCCCGGACGCGGTGGTCGTCGACGGGACAGACCCCACGGAGTGGGCCGAGGCCCTGCTCGGGGCGCTGGCCTCGCGGGCGAGCGGCGGGAGGCCGCTGCGGGGCGAGGCGCTGGTCGGTTGGAGTGAGGTGGCGGCTCAGGTGCAGCGTCTGCTCAGGTGCAGGTCTGCGTGACGCCGGTGTTGTCCTTGATGGTCTGACACGAGGTGGAGAACATGGCCTTGACCATGCCGCCGAAGGCGAAGACGACGAGCACGATGAGGGCCGCAATGGCAACCACGATCAGGCCGTATTCGACTGACGAGGCGCCGTCCTCGTCCCGCCAGATGTGTCGTGCCACGATCGGACTCGATTCCTTTACGAAGTGATGGCGACAACTGTGGGGTGCCCACGAGTTCGTGCGCACCCCACAGTCGGGTCGAGCCAGGATCAGCAGGTCTGCGTGACGGTGACGCCGGCCTTGATCGAGGAGCAGGTGTTGGTGAAGACGCCCTTGACGATCCCGCCGAGCGCGAAGACGATCAGAACGATCAGGGCCGCGATGGCGGCGACGAGCAGGCCGTACTCGACGGCGGAGGCGCCGTCTTCGTTGTCACGGCGGTGGACGAAGTGTTGGATGAGCTGAAGCATGGTGGTCTCCCCAAAGGTGTTGTCGGGATCCGCAGGTGGACCCCGTGCTCTCTGAAAATAATGATGGCAGCGCGCCTGGGGCGGTATCAGCGGAACAGCCGAACCCTGGTCACATTTGGACGATCAGGGGAGGGACCCCATAGCCCGTTCGGGCCAGTCATCCCGGGCGGATGGTCTAGTTTGCGGTCTCGTCGGAGAGCAGGCCGGCGCGGATCGCGTTCATGATCGCCTGCGCACGGTTGGCCGCCCCGAGCTTCTCGTAGATCTTCGAGATGTGGGTCTTGGCCGTGGACTCGGAGACGTAGAGCTGCCGGGCGATGGCCGCCACGCCCAGGCCCTCGGAGAGCAGGTGCAGCACCTCCGACTCCCGGGGCGAGAGCTGGGGGCCGGTCGGGGCCATCTTGCGGCGCATCGCGTCGGCCAGGTTCGCGGCGGTGAACGAGCGCGGCGAGACGGTGGCGTGCCGGGCGGCGGCCACGACGTCGTCCGAGGGCGCGTCCTTGGCCACGAAGGCGGACGCGCCGGCCTCGAGGGCCTCGAAGAGCTGGGCGTCCCCAGCGTACATGGTCAGCACGACGATC
>JBBPYL010000030.1:0-20983 GCA_038199935.1 Propionibacteriales bacterium
CGATGTCGTCGGCCAGCAGGAGGCTCTCGTGGTGGCACACCCCGGACTCGGTGCGTCCGGCCCCTGCGTCCAGCCGCGTCACGTGCACCCGGGAGAGGTCGCACCCCCACAGCTCCATCCCGTGGTGGACGGCGGCGCTCTGATGGCTCAGCGCGACGCGACCTTCGAGCCGCCGCAGGACGGCGTGGGCGTGCGCGAGGTGCTGGGCGACAGGAGTCAGCTCGGCCCATAGGTCGGCCTGCGCGTAGACCCCGGCACGGATGCGCGTCCACTGGCGGCGACGGAGTGCGCGGACGATTGACTTGTCGTCGCACCCGGCCGCGAGGACGTCAGCGCGGGTGAAGAAGCCGTCGGTCTCACTCAGGCAGCGCAGCGGGTCCATCGGTGCAGTCTCACGACTCACGTCCCGATGGGGTCGGCCTGTCTCGGGTCTGGGGAGGAGCGACGGTGGGCGTCGGCTGGGGACAGCCTCGGGTGCTGCGGCGGACGACACTGGCGGTACGACGTACTGGGCGATCTCCCCACGGAGAACTGCTGCTCCCCATGGATAATTCGCCATGGGGAGCAGCGGAAATCCTGCATACCCTGGGAAACTTCCCCTGCGGGTGGCGGGGTGGGTGGGGTTAGAGGTCGGGGTGCTTCGTGGCGACCCGGTAGGCGCCGGAGTGGAAGACCAGCGGCTCACCGCCCGGGGCGTCGTAGGACTCGATCTCAGCCAGGAAGACGACGTGGTCCCCGGCCTCGATGCGGTCGGTACGGCGGCACACGAACGTCGCCACGGCCCCGGCCAGCACGGGTGGGGCCTCCCCGGTCAGGGGTACCGCGTCGAACTTGTCGACCCCGGAGATCGCGAACTGGCGGGAGAGGTGGTGCTGGTCGGCGGCCAGCACGTTGACGGCGAAGCGCTCCGCGACCTCGAAGCCGGCCAGCGACGGTGCCGAGCGGGCCGCCGCCCACAGCACGAGGGGGGGGTCGAGGGAGACGGAGGTGAAGGAGTTGGCCGTCATCGCGACCCGCTGCCCCTCGTGCTCGGCGGTGACCACGGTGACCCCGGTGGCGTACTGGCCCAGTGCCTGCCGCAGGTCCCGGGCGTCGAACCGCCTGGGGTCCGACCGTGGACCGGGGGCGAGCAGTGCCGTGGCCGCCTCGGCGTCGAACCACCACGGCTCGAAGAGGCGGGCGTCGTCGAAGCCGGCGGCGATGCCCGCGGCCAGGTCGGGCCGGTCCGCGGCCCCGGCCAGCAGGGCGACCTGGTGCGCCTGGGGTCCTTCGAGCCACGACGTCGTCCACCGGGTCACGAAGCGGGCCCACCCCTGCCAGAAGCTGTCGAAGGTGCGCTCCATCCACGCGGCGTCGAAGTCGGCCCCGGCGTGGGTGTCACGGTGGTGGGTGATCGCCTCGAGGTAGAACGACGCCGACTTCAGCGCCGTGTTCGAGCCCTGGCTGGTCACCGGGTCGTTGAGCACCACGACGTCCGCCATGCCCAGCACCGGCCGTCCCGACGGGAGGAGGCCCACGGGACGGCGGACGAGCGGAGGAAACGCTCCCCGCAGCGTGGACCGGTCGTCGACGAGCACGGCCCCGCGCATCCGGGCCGCCTCGCCGGGCACGTGCTCCTCGAGCACCTCGCGGAGCCGAGCGAGGTGCAGCGCATCGTCGGTGACGTCTTCGAAGCGGTCGAAGGGACCGCCGGGCACCGCCTCGAGGACGACGACGTCGCAGGCCCCGTCGAGGGTCAGCGCCGGGCAGGTGAAGCACTCGCCGACCCCCTCGACCGCGTGGTAGCGCAACCCCGGCCCCGCCGGGTCGGGCGTCACGCCGCGCAGGTAGGTCAGCACCGCCCGGCGCTGCGGGACGCCGTACGTCGTCCGCTCCTCGTCGACATCGAAGAGCTCACCCAGACCGCCGCGTCCGGTCGAGACCACGACGAGGTCGTGGGTGGAGGCCAACTCCTCGACGTCGGCGACCTCGGCCTGGAGGACCACCACCTTGCCCCCGAGCCTCGCCACCTCATCGAGTACGGCCGGCACCTTCACGCGGAGGTCCACCGAGCGGGCCGGGCCGGCCAGGTCGGTGGAGAACGCGGCCGACGTCGAGCCATCGGCGCGACGCAGGTCGTAGCTGAGGCGGGCCAGCCCGGGGGCGGTGGGCAGGAGCGCGGTGACGCCGAGGGCGGCCTCGACCTCGAGGGCCGACTCGAAGGTGACCTGGCTCGACATCACCCGTCCGTCGCGGATCTCCTCGGCGGTTCGGTCGCTGACCAGCGTCACCGACCAACCGGCGTGGAGCAGCCCGAGCGCGAGGGTCGTCCCGGCCGGACCGGCACCGACCACGGCCACCCGGCCGGCGGGCAGATCGGACAGCGTCATGCCTCCAGCGTCTCACTCGCAGCCAGGGGCCAGCGTCTCCAGGACCTGCGGCCACGCCGCCGAGAGCGGGTCGATGAGGTCGAGGTGGTCCGCGCCGTCGATCTCCACCAGGCGGACCGCCGGATGCGCGGCGACGAGCCCCCGGCTCTGGGCGGGCGGGACGACGTCGTCCTGGGTCCCGTGCAGCACCATGATGCCCTCGGCGGTGTCTGCCGTCAGCAGGCGCAGCGGGTCCGCGGCGGCGTAGCGCTCGGGCTGCTGGGCGGGCTCTCCGCCGAGGAGGGTCTGGACGGCCCCGTCGCCGAGCCGGTCTCGGGCGCCGGCGAGGAGATCGGCGACGGGCGCGAGGGCCACCAGCCGGTCGGTGCGGTACCCGCGGGCCGCCAGCCACAGCACCAGCTGCCCCCCGGCCGAGTGACCCGTCAGCGTGGTGCTCGTGGTGGCCAGACCGAGGCCCGCCAGCAGGCCGGGGAGGGCGGTCAGCGCGGCGTCTACGTCGTCGGCCGGGACCGGCCAGGCGAGCCGGCGGTACTCCACGGTGGCGACCAGGCAGCCGGCCTCGACCAGCGCGCGGGCCATCGGCCGGACGTGCACCCGGTCGTAGTCCGGTTTCCAGAAGCCGCCGTGGACCACGATGACCAGCCGGTGCGGTCCCGACCCGCGGGGCAGGTGCAGGTCCAGGAGCGCCTCGTCGCGCTCGGCGTACCGCAGCATCACCTCGGGCGGATCGGCCACCCGCTCCAGCACTCCCACGGGCGGGCCCTCGTCGCGCTCCGGGGCGTTCATGCTCGCCCACGCTAGCGGTTAGGCTCGCGCCCATGACGCAATGGGAATACCTCACCGCTCCGGTGCTCGTGCACGCCACCAAGCAGATCCTCGACAACTTCGGCCAGGACGGCTGGGAGCTGGTCCAGATCGTGCCCGGGATGAACCCGGAGAACCTGGTCGCCTACTTCAAGCGACCGAAGTCGTGAGCACGCCGGCCCAGCGCCCCGAGGACCGGCTGGAGGCGCTCGGTCTGAGCGTCCCCGACGTTCCGGCGCCGGTGGCCGCCTACCTCCCCGTGGTGCGCAGCGGTAACCTGGTCTTCACCGCCGGACAGTTGCCGTTGAGCGAGGGGCGTCTGCTCGCCACCGGCAAGGTGGGCGGCGAGGTCACCGTGGAGGAGGCCACTGCGTGCGCGCGCCAGTGCGCGCTCAACGCGATCGCCGCCGTCCGGTCGGAGGTCGGTGAGCTCTCCAGGGTGACCCGCGTCGTCAAGGCGGTCGTCTTCGTGGCCTCGACCCCCGACTTCACCGGTCAGCCCGGCGTGGCCAACGGCGCCTCAGAGCTCCTCGGCGACGTCTTCGGGGACGCCGGCCGACACGTGCGCTCCGCGGTCGGGGTCCCGGTCCTGCCCCTGGACGCCCCGGTCGAGGTCGAGCTGGTCGTCGAGGTCTGATGGACCGGCTCACCCGGCTGCCCGATCACCTGCTCGAGGCCGCGCAGGCCTTCGCAGAAGGGACACGGACGCCGGTGGAGCCCCGGCCGGCCTCGACGGTGGTCCTGCTGCGGGAGGGTGCCGGCGCGCTGGAGGTCTACCTGCTGCGCCGTCACTCGAGGATGGCCTTCGCCGCGGGGATGTGCGTCTTCCCCGGTGGCGGTGTGGACCAGCGAGACCACGACGACACGGTCGGCTGGGCCGGCCCCACCCCGGCGCAGTGGGCGCTGCGGATGGGGCTGGACGAGCCCCGCACCCGGGCACTGGTATGCGCAGCGGTGCGGGAGACCTTCGAGGAGTCCGGCGTGCTGCTCGCCGGGCCCTCCGCGCGCGAGATCGTCGAGGACACCACCGGGGCCGACTGGGAGGCCGACCGGACGTCTCTGGAGAGCGGGGAGGCGTCGTTGACCGAGGTGCTCGCGCGCCGGGGGCTGGTGCTGCGCAGCGACCTCCTCGCGCTCTGGGGGTCCTGGGTCACCCCGGTCTTCGAGCCCCGTCGCTACGACACGCAGTTCTTCGTGGCCCGGCTGCCGGCCGGCCAGGTCACCCGCGACGTGTCCACCGAGTCCGAGAGCGTGTTGTGGCTGAGCCTGGCCGAGGCGATCGCCCGGGTGGACGCGGAGGAGATCGCGATGATGCCGCCGACCTACGTCACCTGCACCGAGCTGGCCGGCTTCGCCTCCGTCGAGGCGGCCCTGGCTGCGGCGACAGACCGGGACCTCACTCCCGTACGACCCCAACTCGTCGTGCGCGACGGCGCGGCGTACCTGTCCACCTCGTCCGGTCCGCCGCGATGAGCGAGCCGGAGGGGTGGAACGGAGGTCGGTTCGGGCACCGGGCGGAGTGCGTCCTGGCCCCCAACGCCGACCACATGACCCTGGACGGGACCAACACCTGGATCCTGCGTGAGCCGGGGGCCCGGCGCTCGGTCGTGATCGACCCCGGCCCGGAGA
This sequence comes from Propionibacteriales bacterium, assembly GCA_038199935.1. GTDB lineage: Bacteria > Actinomycetota > Actinomycetes > Propionibacteriales > Nocardioidaceae > Nocardioides_B. The sequence goes on from JBBPYL010000030.1 coordinate 4,803, forward strand.
TCGTCGACCACCTCGACGCCGTGGCCGCGGCGGCCGGCGAGGTTGGCGTCGTGCTGCTCACCCACGGCCACCTCGACCACTCCGAGGCGGCCCGCTCCTTCGCCGAGCGCGTGGGGTGCGGCGTGCGTGCCCTGGACCCGGCGCACCGGTGGGGCGCGGAGGGTCTCGGCGACGGCGACGTGGTCGAGGTCGACGGGCTCGAGGTGCGGGTGCTGGCCACACCGGGCCACACGGCCGACTCGCTGTCGTTCTGGCTTCCCGCCGACGGTGCGGTCCTCACCGGTGACACCGTGCTGGGTCGGGGCACCACGGTGGTGGCGCACCCTGACGGCCGGCTCGGGGCCTACCTCGACTCGCTGGACCGGCTCTCGGCGTTGGCCCAGGAGCAGGACGTCCGCGAGGTGTGGCCTGGGCACGGTCCGGTGGTGCACGACGCCCGAGCCGTGCTCGAGCGCTACCGGACCCACCGTCGGGACCGGTTGGAGCAGGTCCGCGAGGCGGTACGCGAAATCGGAGCCGGTGCCCCGGAGGCGCCGCCGGACCTGGTCCGGGCGGTGGTCGAGCGGGTCTACGCGGACGTCGACCCGGTCCTGTGGGGAGCCGCCGAGCTCAGCGTGCGCGCCCAGCTGGTCTACCTCAGCGAGAGCGGCGGCCCAGACGCTCCAAGTCCATGATGACCACCGAGCGAGGCTCCAGACGCACCCAGCCGCGCGAGGCGAAGTCGGCCAGTGCCTTGTTGACGGTCTCGCGGGAGGCGCCGACCAGCTGAGCCAGCTCCTCCTGGGTCAGGTCGTGGTGCACGTGCACGCCGTCGTCGGCGGTCCGACCGAAGCGGTCGGCCAGCTCCAGCAGCGCCTTGGCCACCCGACCCGGCACGTCGGAGAAGACCAGGTCCGCCACCACGTCGTTGGCCTTGCGGAGCCGACCGGCGAGTTGCGCGAGCAGACCGCGAGCCACGCCGGGTCGGCCGTCGAGCCACCGGAGCAGGTCCTCGTGGGAGAGCGAGACGAAGACGGTGTACGTCACCGCGGTCACGGTGGCCGAGCGGGGTCCGGGGTCGAACAGGGACAGCTCGCCGAACATCTGTCCCGGTCCCAGGATGGCCAGGAGGTTCTCCCGGCCGTCGGAGGAGGTGCGGCCGAGCTTGACCTTGCCGTCGGTGACGACGTAGAGCTTGTCGCCCTCGTCACCCTCGCGGAAGAGCACCTCGCCGCGGCGCAGCGTGGCCTCGGTCATCGACGAGCGCAGCGCGGTGGCGGCCTCGTCGTCGAGCGCGCTGAAGAGGGGGGCCTGACGCAGCACGTCGTTGTCCACCGGAGAGCTCCTTCGTCCACCTTCCGACCGCCTTCGCGGGCCGAGGGCGGTGTCGTACAGGTCTCAGTCTGTCCTATCACCGGCCCGGTTGGCGACGAGCACCCCTCTATCCTGGCCGCGTGCCGACCCCTCCCGACGTGGCCAAGCCCGAAACCAGCCTGATCCGTCGCGCCCGCAAGATCGACCGAGCCCTGGCCCTGGCCTATCCCGACGCCCGGTGCGAGCTCGACTTCGCCAACCCCTTCGAACTCCTGGTGGTCACCGTCCTCTCGGCGCAGACCACTGACAAGCGTGTGAACCTTGTGCGGCCGGCCCTCTTCGCGGCCTACCCGGACCCAGCCGCTATGGCCGCGGCAGACCGGGGTCGTCTCGAGGAGCTGATCGGGCCCACCGGCTTCTTCCGGGCCAAGACCGAGTCGCTCCTGAAGCTCTCGGCTGCGCTGGTGGAGACCCACGCCGGCGCGGTCCCACGCACCCTCGAGGAGCTGGTCACCCTGCCCGGGGTGGGGCGCAAGACGGCCAACGTCGTCCTCGGCAACGCCTTCGGGGTCCCGGGCATCACCGTGGACACGCACCTCGGTCGGCTCGCCCGGCGCTTCGGGCTCACCGAGGAGACGGACCCGGTGAAGGTCGAGCACGAGGTCGGAGCGCTGTACGCGAAGAAGGACTGGGTGATGCTGTGCCACCACCTGATCTGGCACGGTCGACGGGTCTGCCACGCCCGCAAGCCCGCCTGCGGCGCTTGCCCGGTGGCGCAGTGGTGCCCGGCGTACGGGGAGGGTCCCACTGACCCCGCGACCGCGGCGGCCCTGGTCAGGACCGAGGGTCGGGCATGAGAGCAGCCCTCGCCGGGGCCCTCCTGCTGCTGACGGCGGCCTGCACGAGGGCCCCCGCGACGGCCCCGGAGCCGGTGGACCTCGGGCGCGCCGCGCCGGAGGAGACCAGCGTCGTGGTCGACTCGCCGGCCCTGCGCGCGCAGAAGGCCGACGCCGGGATCGCCCCCTGTCGCGCGGGCACAGCCGCCAACGACGGTCCCGACGCGCTGCCAGTGCGCACGCTGCCCTGTCTGGGCGGTGGGCCCGACGTCGACCTGAACCGGCTGCGCGGACCTTTGGTCATCAACCTCTTCGCCCAGTGGTGCGGGCCGTGCCGGGCGGAGCTGCCCTTCTACCAGCGGCTCTCCGAGCAGGGTGGCGAGAAGGTCCGGGTGCTGGGGATCGACTGGCAGGACCCCCGTCCGGCGGAGGCGCTGACGCTGGCCGAGGACTCCGGGGTGACCTACCCGCTGCTGGCCGACCCGTCCGGCTCGCTGCGGTCGGACTTCCGGATCCGCGGGCTGCCGGGGGTGGTCTTCGTCGACGCCGAGGGCGGGGTGAGCGCCATCGAGTACACGGTGATCAGGGACTACGCCGAGCTGACCAGCCTGGTCGAGGAGCATCTGGGCCTACGCCTGTGACGGTCCCGGTGCACGGCTCGGCTCGCGACCGGGGGTGGGCGCCGCTGGGTACCCTCGATCCCGTGCCGACCGGACCCGAGCCCCTTCCCGCGCCCCCGCCCGCGGGCCTGCCCGCGTGGCTGGAGCCGGTCCGGGCGGCGGCGTCGACGATCACCGTGGCCGACCTGACGCGCTTCCTGCCCGAGGAGGGTGCGGCGGTCCGCGAGAGCGCCGTGCTCCTGCTGTTCGGCGCGGGCCCGCGCGGTGGCGACGTCCGGCACACCGAGCGGGCCCACGGCATGCGCTCCCACCCGGGGCAGGTCAGCTTCCCCGGGGGATCGGTCGACCCCGGCGACGCCGACGTCGAGGCTGCGGCGCTGCGCGAGGCCGAGGAGGAGACGGGACTGGACCCATCCGGGGTCACCGTCTTGGGTCGGCTGCCCCGGCTGTGGCTCCCGCCGAGCAGCTTCGCGGTCACCACGGTGCTCGGCTGGTGGCACGCGGAGTCGACGGTCGGCGTGGTCGACCGAGCCGAGGTCCACGAGGTCTACCGGGTCCCGATCGCGGAGCTGCTGGACTCCCGGCACCGGGTCTCGGCCCAGCACCCCTCCGGCTGGACCGGGCCGGCCTTCCTGATCGGGCCCGAGAAGTCGCTGCTGCTGTGGGGCTTCACGGCGGGCATCCTGTCTCGGCTCTTCGACTACCTGGGGTGGACCACCCCCTGGGACGAGACCGTGCTGCACTCGCTCCCCGACCACATGCTCGGGGCCTCGTGAACTTCCTCGATTGGTTCCTGGTCGTGCTCGTCCTGGCCTACGCGGTCTCGGGCTACTGGCAGGGCTTCATCACCGGCGCGTTCGCCACTGCGGGACTCCTGGCCGGAGGCCTGCTCGGCGTCTGGGTCGCCCCCCAGTTGCTCGGCGACATCGACCCGGCGCTCTGGGTCTCGCTGGCGGCGCTGTTCGTGGTGCTGATCTGTGCATCCTTCGGCCAGGCCGTCCTGCAGTACGCCGGAGCGAGGCTGCGGAACCGGATCACCTGGCAGCCCGTCCGCTCCCTGGACGCGGTCGGGGGAGCGGCGCTCAGCGTCGTCGCGGTGCTCGTGGTGGCCTGGGCCCTGGGCGTCGCGGTCAGCGGGGCGAGCCTGCCCGGGGTGAGCAAGCAGGTCCGCGAGTCGACCCTGCTTGGACGGGTCGACGAGGTGATGCCCACTAACGCCGTGGGGGCCCTCAACTCCTTCAACGACGTGGTCGGCACCAGCTTCTTCCCCCGCTACCTCGAGCCGTTCGCCACGGAGCGGATCATCGAGGTGGGCCCACCACCGGGCAAGATCGCCCGGGACCCCCAGGTCCGGGACGCGCAGAGCAGCGTGCTGAAGGTCCGCGGTGAGAACTCCTGCGACCGCGGTGTCGAGGGCACCGGGTTCCTCTACGCCCCGAATCGGGTGATGACCAACGCGCACGTGGTCGCCGGGGTGTCCTCCCCGGCGGTGATCGTCGAGGACCGGGAGGTCCCGGCCACCATCGTCTACTACGACGAGGACCTCGACATCGCGGTGCTCGCCGTCGAGGGCCTGGACCGGCCGTACCTCCGGTTCGGCTCGGGACGCGAGCAGCAGCCCGCCGCGGTGCTCGGCTACCCCGAGGACGGCCCCTACAACGTCCAGGCGGCGAGGATCCGCAGCGAGCAGCGGCTGCGTAGCCCCGACATCTACGGCGATGGCAGTGTCGTCCGCGAGGTCTACTCGATCCGGTCGCTGGTCCGGCCGGGGAACTCCGGCGGTCCGTTGGTCAGCACCCGGGGTCGGGTCCTCGGGGTGATCTTCGCGGCGTCGGTGACCGACAACAACACCGGCTACGCGCTGACCGCGGACGCGGTGAAGGAGTCGGCCGCCCGCGGGCTCACGTCCTCGGCCGCCGTGTCCACCGGGGACTGCGCCTGAGCCGCCTCAGCGGTCCGTCTGCGCCGGAAGTCCGCCGAGCCAGTCCACCAGCAGCCGACTGACGGACTCGGGAGCCTCCTCGGGCAGGAAGTGCCCCACGCCGGGGAGGACGTGCTCGGTCATCGGAGCCCTGACGTAGGGCCGGGACGCCGCTGCCGCTCCGGCGGGCAGGGCCGGGTCGGCGCCGCCGGAGAGGGCGAGCACCGGCACCTGGACGGGCTCGGCCAGCGCCCGCAGGAAGCGGCGTCCGTCCGTCCGCACCCGGGAGCGGACCAGCCAGCGGTGGTACTCCAGCGCACAGTGCGAGGCGGGCCACAGCGAGATCGCCCGCTGGTAGGTGGCCACGACCTCGGCGTCGGGGAAGGTCGACCCGGGCCCGCTCCACCGCTCGAGGTGCTGGCGCAGGAAGCCGCTCCCGGGGTCGGCCAACCGCCTCTCAGGCCGCAGGGGCACCTGCATCGCCAGGACGTGGCGCAGAACGCCGCTCCGCCGTCCCCGACGCAACGCCCGCAGCAGCACCGCCGGGTGGGGGGCGGCCAGGGTGGCCACCGCGCTCACCTCCCGGGGGTGCAGCACGGCACAGGCCCAGGCCAGATAGCCCCCCCAGCCGTGGCCGACGAGCACGGCACGTCGTTCCCCGAGCGCCTTGACCACGCCGGCCACGTCGCGAGCGAGCGTGAAGGGGTCGTAGCCCTCGGGGGTCTTGTCCGAGCCGCCGTACCCGCGTAGGTCCAGAGCCACCGCCCGATGGCCCGCCGCGGCCACCGCCGGCAGCTGGGAGCGCCAGGCCCACCAGAACTGGGGGAACCCGTGCAGGAACACGACGAGCCGCCGGTCGGCGCCGGTGGGCGCTCCGACGTCATGGGGCCTGCAGTCGGCGACGTGGAAGCGGGCGCCGTTGGCCGCGACGTGACGGTGCGACCACGGACCGGGCAGCTCCACCGCCGAGGCGACGTCACCACCGGGGATCATCGAGCTCCCCGGTGGTGTGCTGCTCAGCCGCGCTTGAGGAGGCCTTTGGCCTCCTGCGCCTGGCGGATCGCCCGCTCGGGCGCCCGTACCTTCTTGACCTTCTTCAGGCCGAGGTAGGCCAGGAGGCCGGCCACGAGCAGGTAGACGGCGAAGACGATGAGGAAGGCCCAGGCGGCGTGCATGCCGGTCATGGTCAGGAAGTAGGCGAAGGCGACCGAGAGCATGATCACGGCGAGGAGTCCGAGGAACGCGGCTCCGGCGAAGAGGCCGGCCCCGGTGCCGCCGTTCTTGAGGCTGACCTTGAGCTCGGACTTGGCCAGCGCGATCTCGCTGTGCAGCAGGGTGGAGAGGTCACGGCTGGCGTCCGCGACCAGTCGCCCGATGGTCGGGTCGTCGGGCGATACCACCTCGGGCATCGAGCGAGCCGAAGGGGAAGTGCTCATCAGTTGTCTCCGTCCTGGTCGTGTCCAGACCCTACCGGGCCACGACCCGCGTCGGCGTCCCCGCCCCACGCGGCGCGAACGCGCGTGGGGCGGGAACCGTGGCCGCTACTCGTTGTCGCCGCTCTTGGTGCCGATGTTGTCGGAGATCAGGTCCATCACGGTGGAGTCGGCCAGGGTCGTCACGTCGCCGACCTCACGCTCCTCGGCCACGTCCTTGAGCAGACGCCGCATGATCTTGCCCGAGCGGGTCTTGGGCAGCTCCGGGACGATCATGATCTGCCGGGGCTTGGCGATCGCCCCGATCTCCTTCTGCACGTGCCGGCGCAGCTCCTCGACGATGTCGGAGTTGTCGGACTTCTCGCTCCCGACAACCTCGTCGCGCAGGATCACGAAGGCACACACGGCCTGACCCGTCGTGTCGTCGGCGGCGCCGACCACAGCGGCCTCGGCGACCTTCGGATGCGAGACGAGGGCCGACTCGATCTCGGTGGTCGAGAGCCGGTGGCCCGAGACGTTCATGACGTCGTCGACGCGGCCCAGCAGCCAGATGTCGCCGTCCTCGTCCTTCTTCGCCCCGTCCCCGGCGAAGTAGTAGCCCTGCTTCGCGAAACGTGACCAGTAGGTGTCCTTGAATCGCTCGTCGTCGCCCCACAGTGTGCGCAGCATCGCGGGCCACGGCTCGGTGAGCACCAGGTAGCCGCCCGAGCCGTCGGGCACCGAGTTGCCGTCGTCATCGACGACGTCGGCGCTGATCCCCGGGATGGCGGTCATCGCCGAACCGGGCTTGCCGTGGGTGACGCCGGGAAGCGGGCTGATCATGATCGAGCCGGTCTCGGTCTGCCACCAGGTGTCCACGATCGGAGCGGTCCCGGCGCCGATGTGCTCGCGGTACCAGACGTAGGCCTCGGGGTTGATCGACTCGCCGACCGAGCCCAGCAACCGCAGGCTGGACAGGTCGTGCTCGGCGGGGATCTGGTCGCCCCACTTCATGAAGGTCCGGATCGCCGTCGGGGCGGTGTAGAAGATCGTCACGCCGTACTCGGCGATGATCTCCCACCAGCGGCCCTTGTGCGGGGTGTCGGGGGTCCCCTCGTACATCACCGACGTGGCCCCGTTGGCCAGCGGCCCGTAGACCATGTAGCTGTGGCCGGTGACCCACCCGATGTCCGCGGTGCACCAGTAGACGTCAGTCTCCGGCTTGAGGTCGAAGACCGACCAGTGGGTGTACGCCGAGCCGACCAGGTAGCCGCCGGTGGTGTGCAGGATCCCCTTGGGCTTCCCGGTCGTTCCGGAGGTGTACATCACGTACAGCGGGTGCTCGGAGTCGAAGGACTCGGGCTCGTGCTCGGTGGAGGCGCCCTCGACGGCGTCGTGCCACCACACGTCGCGTGAGTCGTCCCAGCCGTCGTCGCCGAGGTCCTGCCCGGTGCGGCGTACGACGAGCACGGAGCGCACCACGTCGCCACTCTTCTCGACCGCCTCGTCGACCGCGGGCTTGAGGGCCGAGGGCGCTCCGCGGCGGTAGCCCCCGTCGGAGGTGACCACCACGTGCGCCTCGCAGTCGACGATCCGGTTGGCCAGCGCATCGGCCGAGTAGCCTCCGAAGACCACCGTGTGCGGCGCGCCGATCCGGGCGCAGGCCAGCATCGTCACCACGGTCTCGGGGATCATTGGCATGTAGATCGCCACCCGGTCCCCGGCGCCGACCCCGAGGCCGGTCAGCGCGTTCGCCGCCTGGCAGACCAGGTCCTTGAGCTCGGCGTAGGTGACGGTGCGCGTGTCGTCCTCGGGTTCGCCGATCCAGTGCAGCGCGACGCGGTCGCCGTTGCCGGCCGCGACGTGGCGATCCACGCAGTTCACCGAGGCGTTCAGCGTGCCGCCGACAAACCACTTCGCGAACGGCGGGTCCTCCCAGTCCAGGACGGTGTCCCAGGGGTGGTCCCACTCGAGCCGCTCAGCCTGCTTCTCCCAGAACCCGAGCCGGTCCTCCTGCGCGTCGGCGTACCACTGCTCGGTGACGTTGGCGTGGGCGACGAGGTCCTCGGGCGGTGCGAAGCGTCGCTCCTCACGGCTCAGGTTGGACAGGGTCTCGTCGTGGCCCGCGTCACTCACGTGGTCTCCTCGCGTCGGGGTGCCCGGGGATGCCCCGGCCCAGCCGAGCCTAGGGCGGGAGTGGTCCTCGGTCCAGGTCGACTGACTCCGGGGTGTGCAGCCGGACCATCGTGCGGGACAGGTTCGCGGGCAGCCGGCTCGGTGTGGCGAGCGAGACCAGCACCATGACGCAGAACGCGATCGGCACCGTCACCGCGGCGGGCTGGGAGACCACGGCGCCGAGCAGGCCCGGGGGAGTGCCGTCGACCAGGACGACGACCACCGCGGTCCCCGCGAGCGCCCCGCCGGCCAGCATTCCGCTGATCGCCCCGACGTCGGTGAGCCGTCGCCACCAGATCCCCAGCACGAGGAGCGGGCAGAACGTTGAAGCTGCCAGCGCGAAGGCGAGCCCCACGGCCCTGGCCACGCCGACCCCCTCGGCGGAGACCGCCATCAGCAGCGGCACCGCGACGGCCACCACGGCGGCGGCCTGGAAGGCGCGGACCCCGGAGAAGAGTCTGCCGGTCACGTCCTGGCTCAGCACGCCGGCCACGGCCACGGTGAGTCCGGAGGAGGTGGACAGGAAGGCCGCGAAGGCTCCGGCCGCGGTGAGGGCCGAGAGCAGGTCCCCGCCCAGCCCGGGCAGCATCCTCGACGGCAGCTCGAGCACCACGGTGTCGGTGGCACCGCTGGCGACCAGGTCAGGAGCGTAGAGACGGCCCAGCGCGCCGTAGACCGGGGGCACGACGTAGAACAGGCCGAGCAGGCCGAGCACGACCAGCGTGGTCCGCCGGGCCGTGCGACCGTCGGGGTTGGTGTAGAAGCGCACCACCACGTGCGGCAGCCCCATCGTCCCCAGGAACGTGGCGATGATCAGCGAGTAGGTCGTGTAGAGCGGGTAGCCGTTCCCGGAGGTCAGCGGGTTGGCCCATACGTCCCCGGGGATCCCCCCGGCCGCGACCGACGGGTCGGCCGGCGAGGGAGCGCCGTCGCCGAGCCAGACCTGGAGCAGGAACAGCGCCGGCACCAGGATCGCGGTCAGCTTCAGCCAGTACTGGAAGGCCTGGACGAAGGTGATGCTGCGCATCCCGCCGAAGAAGACGTTGACGAGGACGACGATCCCTACGACCACACCGCCGACCCAGGGGTCGGTCCCGGCCACCGTGCCCAGCGAGAGCCCGGCGCCCTGGAACTGCGGCATCAGGTAGAGCCAGCCGACGGCCACCACCAGGACCGACGAGGTCGACCGGACCGCACGGGACTCGAGTCTCGCCTCGGCGAAGTCGGGCAGCGTGTATGCCCCCGAGCGGCGCAGGGGAGCGGCGACGAGCACGAGCAGGACCAGGTAGCCCGCCGTCCACCCCACCGGGTACCACAGCATGTCGGCGCCGAAGGCGAGCACGAGCCCCGCGACGCCCAGGAAGGACGCCGCAGAGAGGTACTCCCCGCCGATGGCCGAGGCGTTCAGGGCGGGCCGCACGGAGCGGGAGGCGACGAAGAAGTCGCTGGTGGTCCGGGAGAACCGCCAGCCGTACGCCCCGATGGCCAGCGTGGCCAGGGAGACGATGACGATCGCGGTGACGCCGTAGCCCGATCTCACGCCCGCGCCCTAGTCGCGTTCGACGACGTCGACGAAGTCCCGCTCGTTGCGCTCGGCGGCCCGGACGTAGTACCAGGCCAGGCCCCAGAGCACCGGGTAGATCCCGAAGGCGAGCACGACCCACGACAGCGGCATGCCCAGCACCATCGTGGTGGTCAGCCCGGACTCCAGGCGCAGCGCGAGTGGCAGGCCGCCGACGACTACGACGACGACCCCGAGCACCTGGACGGCCAGCCGTCCCTGGGCGCGCAGGAGCGAGGTCATGTACACCTCGCCGAGGTCGGTCTGCGCGTCGATCTCGGAGGCGGCCGTGGTCCGCCGCTGCCTCATCGCGTCCGTCCGGGGACTGGTCACCCTGACCCGTTCGGTCGGGGCGCCCAGATCATGGGACGCGGTGTCCTCGGGCCCGGTCACGGGCGGCTCGAGAGGGGCCGGGCCCGACGGACCAGCAGGTCACGAAGCTCGCGGGTGTGCCGTCGGCTGACCGCGAGCTCCTGGCCGGCAACCACGACGCTACAGCGGCCTCCGTCCATCCGGACCTCGTCCACGTGGGCCAGGGAGACCAGCAGGGAACGGTGGATCCGGACGAAGCCGGCCGCGCGCCACTGCTCCTCCAGGGTGGTCAGCGGCACCCGGATCAGGTGGCTGGCCCCGGCGGTGTGCAGGCGTGCGTAGTCGCCGTGCGCCTCGACGAAGCGGACGTCGCGCCGCTCGACGAACCGGGTGATCCCGGCCAGCTCGACCGGGATGCTCTCCTCGGGGTCCATGGCGGCGGTCGCCGCCATGGCGGGGGTGAAGGCGGACTCGGCGACCCGGCGTACGGCCTCGGCCAGCCGCTCCTCGCGCACCGGCTTGAGCACGTAGTCGACGGCGTTGAGCTCGAAGGCGTCGACGGCGTGGTCCTCGTGGGCGGTGATGAAGACCACCGGCGGCGGGGTCCGGAAGCGGGAGAGCACCCGGGCCAGCTCGAGCCCGCTCAGGCCGGGCATCCCGATGTCGGTGAAGACCGCGGTGATCTGGTCGTCCTGGAGCACCCGCAGGGCCTCGGCGGCGCTGTCGGTGGTGTGCACCGTGCCGACCCGCGGGTCCCGGGCGAGCAGCCAGGACAGCTCGTCGAGAGCGGGCTGCTCGTCGTCGACCACGAGCACGTGGGAGAGGGCGGGCGGGACCGTGGTCATAGGCGAGTCATGGGCGCACTCCGGGGGCGTACTTGGGGACTCGCACGATAACCCGCGTCCCGGCCCCGGGGGCGGTCTCGACGACCAGTCCGTAGTTGTCGCCGAAGCTCGAGCGCAGCCTGGCGTCGACGTTGCCCAGCCCCACCGAGTCGACGTCCTCCTCACCCGCCAGCGCTCGACGGATCCGGTCGGGATCCTCACCGACCCCGTCGTCCTCCACCGAGATCACCGCCTCACGGTCCACGTCCTGGGCCACGATCCGGATGTGGCCAGGGCCCGCCTTGCGCTCGAGACCGTGCCGGACGGCGTTCTCCACCAGCGGCTGCACGCACAGGAAGGGCACGACGACCGGCAGCACCTCGGGGGCGACCTGGAGAGTCACCTGCAGGCGGTCCCCGAAGCGGGCCTTCTCCAGGACCAGGTAGCGCTCGACTGAGCGCAGCTCCTCGGCCAGCGTCGTGTAGGACCCATGCCGCCGGAACGAGTAGCGGGTGAAGTCGGCGAACTCCACAAGCAGCTCCCTGGCTCGCTCGGGGTCGGTGCGCACGAAGGAGGCGATGGCGTTGAGCGAGTTGTAGACGAAGTGCGGGCTGATCTGGGCCCGTAGGGCCCGGACCTCGGCCTCCATCAGCCGGGTGCGCGAGGCGTCGAGCTCGGCGAGCTCGAGCTGCCCCGACACCCAGCCCGCCACCTCCTCGGTGGCCCGAACGATGCCGGCGGACGCCGAGGTGACGAAGACCTGGAAGGTGCCGATCACCCGGTCCTCGACCACGAGCGGGACGAGGATCACCTGGCGCACCGCGCAGCTCGGGTCCGAGCAGCCGAGGGCGTCGCGCCCTCGCACCAGCGTGTGCCCTTCGGCGACCACCTGCTCGGCGAGCGCCGCGCACTGGTCCCGGTGGTGGCCCCGCCCGCCGTCCCAGGCCAGCAGGGCCTCCCGGTCGGTCAGCGCGACCGCCGGGGCGGCCAGCAGGCTGCGCAGGTGACGGGCGGACCGCTGGGCGGACGCCGTGGTCAGACCGCCCCGCAGCGCCGGAGCGGCCAGGGCGGCGGTGTGCAGGGTGCGGAAGGTGGCGCGGTCGGCCTCGGTGCCGAGGTGTCCCCGACCCAGCCACCCCAATGACGGCGCCACGGTCAGCGGAAGTCGATGAGCAGGGAGCCGGCGTCGTCCGGCGGCGGCTCGCCGGGGCCGCCGGTGCCGTCCAGCCCGCCGGTACCGCCGGTGCCGGAGGGTTGGGCGGGGTCGGTGGCCGGTCGCGGCGGGTCCAGGGTCGGCCGGGAGCGCGGGCGCACGGTCGCGACGAAGCAGTGGGTCAGGTAGGGCATCAACATCCCGTCCGGGCCGCGACCGTAGTCGTCGTAGAGGGCGTCGACCTGGGCCAGCAGCTCCTCGCGCCGTCCGGGCTCCATCACCGCGAGGTTCGAGCGCGACAGGGCCAGGTCGCGCAGCGTCGCTCGGCCCAGCGGCTGCCAGAAGCGGAAGGTCTCCTGGCGCACGAACCCGAACAGCTGCGAGGCCAGCAGGTCCTCGGTAGGACCGTTGCTCTGCTCGGGGGCGCCGACGTTGAGCAGCCGGCCGAGCCGGCGTACCCAGGGGACCCGCTCGTCGCGCAGGTTCCAGGTCAACGCCAGTCTGCCCCCGGGCGCGAGTACCCGGGCGATCTCGGGCAGGGCGCGGTCGAGGTCGAACCAGTGGAAGGCCTGGCCGCTGACGACGAGGTCCACGGAGCCGGTGCGCAGCGGGATGCTCTCTGCCGCAGCGACCACGGTGGGCACGCCGGGCAGGTCTCGGCGCAGGTGGGCGAGCATGGATGCGAGCGGGTCGCTGGCCAGGACCGTCCCTCCGGCCGCCCTCAGCGCGCCGGTCAGCTTGCCGGTGCCTGCGCCGAGCTCGAGGACGGGTCCCGCGGGAGCCCCCAGCAGCCAGCGAGCGGCCTCGTCCGGGTACCCCGGCCTGGCCCGGTGGTAGGCGGCGGCGACCGCATCGAAGGAGAGCGCCCGGGCGAGCTGTGTCGGCGGCTCGGCTGGCTCGGTTGGCTTCTCACTCATCGGCGTGAGGCTACCGCCTCGGGGCGGGCTACGCTTCGGCCTCGTGTCCTCCCCGTCCGCTGCTGTCGACCCTCTCGGTCGGCTGACCCGGCTCGAGGGCGTCGGCTCGGCGTTCGCGGCGACACGAGACGGGATCGACGCGCTGCTGCGTGACCGCGGCCTCCGGTCAACCCATCCCGAGGACACCGGGGAGTCGCTGTTGCGGGGAGCCCGCGCGAGCGCGGTGCTGGCCGGGTCCGCGTCTTCGCTGGCCGATGTCCGGCGCGGAGCGGCCGACGTGACGGCACGGTCCGCGGTCCGGCTGAGCACCGAGCTGCTGGGCCTCGTGCCGACGCTCGCCTCGTCCCCGCTGCAGGCTCTCGCCCGGTTGCACACGCTGGCCGCGACGGGGCACACGGTCGAGGAAGACCTCGGGAGGCCCCGGGACGACGCAGCCGCCGACCGTCTTCGAGCCCTCAGCGTGGTCCTGTCCACCCCGACCGCCGCGCCCGCCCTGGTCGTGGCGGCCGTGGCCCACGCCGAGGTTGCGGCGGGGGAGCCGTTCGTCAACGACAACGGTCTGGTCGCGCGCGCCCTCGAGCGGCTGCTGCTCGTGGTCAGAGGGGTGGACGCCAAGTCCCTCGTCGTCCCCGAGGCCGGCCATCTGGCCCTGCGTCCCGCCTACGAGGCTCGGCTGCGTGGCTACCGCGACGACGGCACCGCGGGCGTGCAGGCCTGGCTGCTCTACGCCGCGGAGGCGTACGCCGCCGGGGCGGAGGCCAGCCCGCTCGCCCGGCCCTGAGACCGCCCCTGAGAACGGCAAGCGGCCCTCCACCCGCGTAGGGAGGAGGGCCGCTGCTGACACGTCTGCCGATGGCTACCAAGCGTGCTCCGGTAACTGTTGCCCCGGGATGAACCCGAGCGTCAACGCCCAATTAGGAAGGGTAGGTCGCCGCGTGGGTACCAGGCCGACGTGTGCGTCTTGAGTTGTGAAGGGTCTGAGTCCTTTGTACGCCCGTAAGCGGGCCGCGGCAAGGATTCGGCGGGTGGTCTAGCTGCTGAGCGGAGCGATTCGGCGGCGGCTGGCCCAGTAGACCGCTCCGCCCACGGCGGCGGCCGAGCCCATCGTCAGGGCGGCCAGGGTGAGTCGCCGTGGGGACAGTCGCATCCGCGACCCGAGTGCCACCGGGCGGGTGAAGACGAGCACCGGCCACCCGCGTTCCGCCGCGTGTCGGCGCAGCTCCCGGTCGGGGTTGACCGCATAGGGGTGCCCGACGGCCTCCAGCATCGGCACGTCGGTGGCGGAGTCGCTGTAGGCGTAGCTGCGCTCGAGGTCGTAGCCGTGCTCCGCCGCGAGGTCGCGGATGGCCTGCGCCTTGTTCTCCCCGTAGGCGTAGTACTCGATCTCGCCGGTGTACCGCCCGTCGCGTACGTGCATCCGGGTGGCCACGACCCCGTCGGCGCCCAGCAGGTCGCCGATCGGCTCGACGACTTCGGTGCCCGAGGCAGAGACGATGATGACGTCGCGCCCGGCCAGGTGGTGCTCCTCGATCAGGGTGACCGCCTCGTCGTAGACCAGGGGGTCAACGACGTTGTGCAGCGTGTCGGCCACGATGTCGCGGACGGCCTGGACGTCCCAGCCGGCGGAGAGCCCGGAGAGGAACTCGCGCATCTTCTCCATCTGGTCGTGGTCCGCGCCCCCGACTAGGTAGACGAACTGCGCGTACGCACTCCGTAGGACCGCGCGCCGCGAGATCAGACCGCCCGCCTGGAAGGGCTTGCTGAAGGCGAGGGTGCTCGACTTGGCGATGATCGTCTTGTCGAGGTCGAAGAACGCGGCCGGACGACCGGTGGCCCGTGCACCCATCGGCAACTCCTCACAGTCGGTGTTGCGTGGTACTGGTCGCTGTTCACCGGGTGGGGTACGGTGCCGAGCAGGGTTGCCAACCCACCCTCGGCCTGAACCGTCAGGCACGACCGGGCGTCCGCGCCGGCCCGGTGCACCCGTGCCAGCCAGCATAGTGAACGTGACCTCCGGTAAAGCGCGCGCTACCATCGAAGGGGAAGCTCGGGTCCGCGCCGGACCGCCTCAGAACTCCAGTTTCCAGCGGCACCCCCAGCCGCTGGTGCGATCAGACTCATCCCCCCCGAGTCTGATCGCCGCGGCCCTCGGCCCACCCCCCCGGCCGGGGGCCGCGCTCCTCTTTGTGTCCGGTCTGTGTCCGGAACCGCTGGCCAGGTGCCGTCCACAGGTCCCGGACCCACCGGTTGTCCCCAGCTGCTCGCGGTGCGGCAGGAGAGCCTGCCGTAGTGCAGGACGGTAGGCCGATGAGCGGGAACGCCACGGCCGTGCTGGCCACCGACGATGCACGCCTTCGCGCTGAGCTCGACCGGAGCGCGGCCGCGGCTGGGGTGTCGCTCGACCTCGTCGCCGACGTGGACCAGACCATGAGGGCCTGGGCGACGGCAAGAGTCCTGTTCGTCGGCGCCGACCGTCTGAGCGAGGTCGCCGCCCGCCGCCCGCCGCGGCGCGACGGGGTTCACGTGCTGTGCCTCGGCGCAGCGGACGCCGGCGTCCTGCGTGACGCGTTGCGTCTGAGCGCCCAGGAGGTCCTCGAGCTGCCGACGGGGTCCTCGGCGCTGGCCGACTTGATGGCCGAGGTCGTGGACGAGGGTGCGCACGGTCTGGGATGGACCATCGGGGTGGTCGGCGGCTCCGGTGGTGCGGGTGCCACCACGCTGGCCGGGGCGCTCGCGCTTGTCGCCGGTCGCCGGGGGCCCTCTGCCCTGGTCGACCTGGACCGCTGCGGTCCCGGGCTCACCCACGTGCTGGGCGACGAGGACGCGCCCGGGACGGACTGGGAGACCTTCCTCGGTCGCGAGTCCGGGGAGCCCGGTGGGCGACTGGGGTCACGTTCGTTGCGCGCGGCGCTTCCCCAGGTCGGGGGGACGGCCGTGCTGTCGTGGCGGGGGCACGGCCGGGCGAGTGCGGAGACCGCTCCCGCTGAGCTGCCCGGCTCCCTGGCCCTCGAGGTGGTGTCCGGCCTCCAGCGGGGCCACCGGGTGGTGGTCGTGGACCTGCCCCGAGGCCTGGAGGCGACGTCCGCGGAGGTCGTGGTCCGCTGCGACGAAGTGGTCGTCGTGTGCACCTCTACCGTGTCCTCGGTGCTGGCCGCGC
>JBBPYL010000031.1:0-28686 GCA_038199935.1 Propionibacteriales bacterium
CGTGGTGGACCTCGTCGAGGATGACCAGCGTCGTGAACCGCTCGGTCCGGATCCGGTGGGCCAACGGATTCATCGCCACCCCGGCGTAGGTGACCGCGACCCCGACGTAGTCGATGCTGGTGCGGCCCTTGCGACCCGAATACGTCGGGTCCAGCGGGATGCCCGCACGAGCCGCGGCCTCGGCCCACTGGGTCTTGAGGTGCTCGGTCGGGGCGACCACGGTGATCCGCTCCACCACCCGCTGGGCAAGCAGCTCCGCGGCCACGGTCAGGGCGAAGGTGGTCTTGCCCGCGCCCGGCGTGGCCACGGCCAGGAAGTCACGGGGGCTCCGGGCGAAGTACTGCTCCATCGCCGCGGTCTGCCAGGCCCGCAGGGGCGTGGCGGTGCCCCAGGCGGCCCGGTCCGGGTACGCCGGAGGGAGCTGGAGCGGCGGGGCATGCGAGGGGTGACTGGACGGAGGGTGCTCGCGACTCACGTGGCCGGAGCCCGGTAGCTGGTCCAGGCCTGGCTCATCCGGGCGACCTGCCCGGGGGTGAACATGAACATGCAGGCGTCCGGCGGGTAGTCCATGAAGTTGTGCACCGGGTCGAGCCCGGGGAGGTCGCAGGTGTCGGTGCCCTCCACGCAGGTGTCGCTCGGCGAGGCCTGGGCCGGGGTGTCCTCGACCTGGTCGTTCTCCTCGGTGCAGCCACCGGAGAACGTGTGCAGCAGGCCGAGCCAGTGGCCGGTCTCGTGGACCAGGGTGTCCCCGAGGTCGAAGCCGGTGAACTTGCCACCCGGCAGCGAGGCCTGGTGCAGGCTGATGCCGTCCTGCGACGCCGCGCCCGACCACGGGAAGGTGCTCCAGCCCAGCAGCTGCTGGTTGCCCTGGTCGCGAGGCAGCCGGGGCTGCAGGACGTAGACGTTGAGGTCGGCGCGGTTCCCCCGGTGGAGCCGGCGGCGCATCTGCTGGTCGGCGGTGCTGCCGATGCGCGCGGAGTACCACGTCACGTTGCGGACCCGCTCGAAGGAGCGGAGCGTGAAGGTGAAGGGGCTGGCCTCGTTCTCGGCCGACTGACCGCCGGCGTACGCCTTGCTGAGCACCGTGATCTGCTTGCGTACCCGGAGCCGTGTCGGACCGCGATGCTTGCGCGTGGAGATCACGTGGACGTGCACGTCGACCGTGACCTGCTCGGGCTCCGCGGCGTCATCGGCGTCGGCCGCGCGGTCCAGGGTGCGGGCGACCTCGCCCAGCTCCCCGAGCTCGGCCGGAGCGGTGTCGCGGACCGGGCCGCGCGTCCGTGCCCCGGTCAGCGGCGCGTCCGTAGCGGCGGACGCGGCGGAGGTTGCGCACCCGGCCACGACCGCCTCGGCGGCGGGCACGGCCAGCGCCGGCGCCGGCGCTGCGCACAGCACGAGGACGAGAAGGGCGGCCAGGCGCCCGGTGGAGGTGCTCACGCGTCGTCGTCGTCCCTGTTGAGTCCGGCCCAGGTGTCCTTGCATTCGGGGCAGACCGGGAACCGCTCCGGGTCGCGGCTGGGCACCCAGACCTTGCCGCACAGGGCGACGACCGGCGTGCCGAGCACCATCGCCTCGGTCAGCTTCTCCTTCTCGACGTAGTGCGAGAAGCGCTCGTGGTCGCCGGGCTCAACCGGGTCCTCGACGGGGACGGTGCGGGTCTCCTCGATGGTCTGCGCACCGGGGCTCATCTGGGTGGTCATGACGAGCAAGTCTAGGTCACGCGGAGGCCCTGGCGAATCGGTCGATCAGTTGAGGGCCGGATCACTCGGACGGGTGGAGACCCAGGCCAGCTCGCCCGGCTGACGACGCAGCACCGCGGTCCACAGCGAGCCCGGGTCTGCGCCCAGGAGGTCGGCGGGGAACGTCGGTACGACGTACCACGAGCCCCCCTCGATCTCGGCCTCGAGCTGGCCCGAGGACCAGCCCGCGTAGCCGGCGAAGATCCGCATCCCGCGCAGAGCAGGCCCGACGAGCTCGACGGGCGTGTCGAGGTCCACGATGCCGGTCGTGGCGAACATCCGGCGGACACCCGGCGGGTCCTCGGCCGCCGGTTCGGGCAGCAGGGCGACGGCCAGCGCCGAGTCGGTGGCGACCGGACCGCCGCGGAACAGCACGTCGGGATCGGCGACCACGTCGGACCAGGCCGGCAAGACCTCCCCCACCGCGACCGGCGAGGGCCGGTTCAGGACCACGCCCAGGGCCCCGTCCGGGTCCACGTCGAGCAGCAGGACCACGGCACGCTCGAAGTTGGGGTCGGTCAGCTCCGCGGTGGCGACCAGCAGCGACCCCGCCGCGAGGGCGGCCACGGACGGGGGCTCGCTCACGACCGGGCCATCGACAGCTCGGCGGCCTGGCGCACGGCACTGGCCACCGCGGTGTGCACGTCGGAGTGGAAGACGCTGGGGATGATGTAGTTCGCGTTCAGCTCGTCGTCGCGGACCACGTGCGCGATGGCCTGGGCCGCGGCCACCAGGAGGGAGTCGTGGACCTGGTTGGCCGAGGCGTCCAGGAGCCCCCGGAACACCCCGGGGAAGGCCAGCACGTTGTTGATCTGGTTGGGGTAGTCCGACCGGCCGGTGGCGACCACGGCGGCGTGGGCCCGGGCCTCCCCCGGGTCGATCTCCGGGACCGGGTTGGCCAGGGCGAAGACGATGGCTCCCTCCGCCATCCGCTCGATGTCGGCGCCGGTGAGCAGGTTCGGGGCCGAGACGCCGATGAAGACGTCGGTGTCGACCAGGGCGGCGCGCAGGTCCCCGGTGAGGTTCGCCCGGTTGGTCGCCTCGGCCAGCCAGACCAGCGACTCGTGCAGCTCGGGACGCTCCCGGTGGATGACGCCGTCCACGTCGGCCACGACGACGTCGCGGACCCCGGCCTCGAGGAGGAGCCGGAGGATGGCGGTCCCGGCGGCGCCCGCACCGGACATCACCACCCGGACCTCGCTGAGCTCCTTGCCGACCACCCGCAGCGCATTGGTCAGCGCGGCCAGCACGACGATCGCGGTCCCATGCTGGTCGTCGTGGAAGACCGGGATGTCGAGGAGCTCGCGCAGCCGGGCCTCGATCTCGAAGCAGCGGGGCGCGGAGATGTCCTCGAGGTTGATGCCGGCGAAGCCCGGGGAGATGGCCCGGACGATCTCCACAATGGCGTCCGGGTCCTGGGTGTCGAGGCACAGCGGCCAGGCGTCGATGCCGGCGAAGCGCTTGAACAGAGCCGACTTGCCCTCCATCACCGGCAACGCGGCGGCCGGGCCGATGTTGCCCAGGCCGAGCACGGCGGAGCCGTCGGTGACGACCGCGACCGAGTTGCGCTTCACGGTCAGGCGGCGGGCGTCCTCGGGATTGGCCACGATGGCCTGGCAGACCCGGGCCACGCCGGGGGTGTAGACCATCGAGAGGTCGTCGCGGTTGCGGATCGGGTGCTTGCTGGCCATCTCGATGGTGCCGCCGAGGTGCATCAGGAAGGTGCGGTCGGAGACCTTGTGCACGACGACACCGTCCAGATCGCGCAGCACCTGCACGATCTGGTCCGCGTGGTCGGTGTCCGAGGCCGCACAGGTGACGTCGATCCGGATCCGGTCGTGCCCTGAGGCGGTGACGTCGATCGCGGTGACCACGCCCCCGGCCTGCTCGACGGCAGCGGTCAGCCGGCTGATCGCCGTACCTCCGGCCGGGAGCTCGAGCCGGACGGTGATCGAGTAGGAGATGCTGGGTTGCGAGGCCATGGCCTCATCGTGGCAGATCAGCCGACGACGACGTCACCCTCGTCGGCCGGGACCAGCTCCAGCCAGACCTTGCCCGGTGGCAGCCTGAGCTCGCCGGCCTGCGTGCGCAGGACCACGGCGCTCTCCAGCCCGTCCTTCTCCCAGGTGCCCCGCACGACGCGGCCGCCCCGGAAGATCGCGGCGTCCCCGGTGCCGGTGAAGCGCGTCTCCGGGACCGGGTTGCCCGCCGGGTCGAGGTACCCCGCGTCGCCGACCTGCACCCGCAGCATCAGCACGGTGTCCGGGGTGAAGCGGTCCCCGTCGGCCGCGAAGCCGTCGTCGTTGAGGTAGCCCTTCTTCGTCCACGTCCAGCTCGTCGTGTGCGCCCCGGAGAAGACCGCGGCCATCGAGCGGGCGGGCCGACCCCGGGGGAAGTCCTCGGTCGCGCCCCAGTCGAAGTAGTCCGGCGGCGGGGTCCCGCGCTTGAGGGTGTCGGCCAAGACGGGGAGCTTCATCATCAGGTTGTACGGCACCGTGCGCGCACTGTCCCGGGTGTAGCCGGGAGCCCCCTCGGTGAACGTGGTGATGTCGGCCGCGGCGATCCGCTTCTCGGTCAGCCGAGCGCCACCGCTGGCCACCAGGACCGCGTGGGCCGGGCCGACGATGCCGAGGTCGCTGGCCCTCATCGAGCGGACCGGACCCACCAGCGCCGGCACCTGGGAGTAGTAGAAGACCGCCAACCGGGTCGACCCGCCCTCGACCAGCTCCTCGGTGACCAGGTCGGCCCCGCTCAGCCCGACCTGCGGCGCGCTGCTGGCCGAGTTGTCGATCTTGACCACCATCGCCGGATGCCGCGGCGCCGCACCGTCGACCGGCAGCCCAGTCAGCGGCCACTGCCCCGAGAGGGTCAGCCCCTGGGCCACGGCCTGGTCCGAGGCGGGAGCCGTCGGGCCGGCCTCGTCCGCGGTGTCCTCGCCGCTGCAGCCGGCCAGAGCCAGCACGGCGACGGCGGTCAGGGCGAGGGCGACTCGGGTCCGGGCAGGGCGGGGCATGCGCCGAAGTCTGGCGCAGCCGCCCGGGACGATCGGGCATTCCGGACCGGATCGGGCCGCGTGTCGCCCGGCGTGCTCAGATCTTCGCGCCACCGTCGACGTAGACGGTCTGGCCGGTGATGAACGAGGCCTCGTCGCTGCACAGGAAGGCGGCCGTGGCCGCGATGTCGGCGGGCTGACCCACCCGGCGTACGGGGGTCTGCGCCGCGGCAGCCTCCCGGTAGGCCTCCGGCTCCATCCCCACCCGGCGGGCCGTGGCGTCGGTCATGTCGGTGACGATGAAGCCCGGAGCGATCGCGTTGACGTTGATGCCGAAGGGGCCCAGCTCGAGGGCCAGCGTCCGGGTGAAGCCCTGCAGGCCCATCTTGGCCGCGGAGTAGTTGGCCTGGCCGCGGTTGCCGAGGGCGGACACGCTGGACAGGTTGAGGATCTTGCCCCACTTCGCGGCCACCATGTGCTTCTGCACCGCGCGGCTCATCAGGAAGGACCCGCGCAGGTGGACGTTCATCACCAGGTCCCAGTCGTCCTCGGTCATCTTGAACAGCAGGTTGTCGCGGGTGACCCCGGCGTTGTTTACCAGGACGTCGACCCGCCCGAGGCGTTCGGCCACGGCGGTGACCGCCGCGTCGACCGAGGCCGCGTCCGAGACGTCGCAGGCCAGCCCCAGGGAGCCCGCGCCCAGCGCGTCCGCCGTGGCCTGGGCCGCCTCCTGCTCGAGGTCCAGGATGGCCACGGTGGCCCCCTCCTCGGCGAATCGGGAGGCGGTAGCGGCGCCGATGCCTCGCGCTGCTCCGGTGACGAGGACGACCTGGTCTGCGTAACGGCTCATAGGGGCGGAGTCTAGTGAGCGGCGCCCAGGCACTATCCTCGGGTCGTGCGAGGCGGAAGTTTCAGGTTCGCCGTGGTCCAGGCCGTGATTCTGGCCGCGGCTGCCGTCGCCGTCGCCATGACGTACCACCTGCCGCTGCGGGACCCCGACGGGGTCTCCGTGCCGACGTACGTGCGGCTCCCCGCAATCCTGCTGCTGGCCTTCCTGACCGACGTCGTCCCCCGGGCCGTCTACCGCAGCCGCCGGTCCCTGGGTCACCTCCGCTCCGCGCTCATCGCCGTGGTCTGTGAGCGCTGGGGACGCGACCACGTCCGCTTCGCCCTGGTCGGGCTGGGGGCGTGGTACCTGACCTACGTCGCCTTCCGGAACCTCAAGAGCTACGTGCCCTTCGTCAACCGACGGCTGTGGGACTCCACGCTGGAAAAGGTCGACCGGGTGATCTGGCTCGGTCACGACCCGGCCCAGGTCCTGCACGACATGCTGGGCACCGGTATCGCGGCGCACGTGCTGTCCTTCGTCTACGTGACCTGGATCGTGCTCGTTCCCGCCTCGCTGGCCATCTGCCTGGTCTGGTCGCGCAGCGTCCGCGGGGCCGAGTGGTTCGTGACCGCGGTGGCCGTCGACTGGGTGCTCGGGGTCGCGACGTACTTCGTGATGCCGACGCTCGGGCCGGTCTACAACGAGCCCGAGGTGTTCGCCACGCTGCCCTCGACGTGGGTCTCGTCCCTCCAGGGCTCGATGATCGCCGACCGGGTCGAGGTGCTGGCCGACCCCTGGGCCACCGAGGCCGTGCAGACCATCGCCGCCTTCGGCTCGCTGCACGTCGGCATCTGCGTCACCGCCTGCCTGATGGCCCACCTGGTCGGCCTGCCGCGGTGGATCCGGGCCAGCCTGTGGTCCTTCCTCGCGCTCACCGTGGTCTCTACGGTCTACCTCGGCTGGCACTACTTCAGCGACGCGCTGGGCGGTGCCGTGATCGGCTCGCTCGCCGTGCTCGTCGCCGCCTGGGGCACCGGGAACCACGTCCGCGGCGTACCCCGGGCCCTGCGGTCCTCGCCGACCCCCGAGGAGCCGTCCCGCCCGACTCAGCCGGCCGGGGCCACCCCGACGTAGAGCGCGGCCATCGCCTTCGGGACCCCGCCGTAGCGGCGGTCGATCCCGCGGGGGTCGAAGCCTGCCCCGGCCAGCAGGTCGAGCAGCGGGACGTCGAGGGTGCAGCCGCCCGCGAGACGGCGCTGGACCGCGTTCGCTCGACGCTGCCAGCGCGCCACCGCCGGGTCGGGGGCGAGCCCGTGCTCGAGCAGGTGCAGCGTGCCGCCCGGTCGCAGGACCCGGCGCAGCTCAGCCAGGGCCCGGGCGGCGTCGGGGACGGTGCAGAGGGTGAAGGTGGACAGGGCGCAGTCCACCGAGTCGTCGGCCAGCGCGAGGTCGCCGCCGTCCAGGCCGGCTCGTCGGACGGTCGTGGCCACGGCGTCCCGCCGACCTGCGGAGAGGCTCCAGGCCAGGTCCGAGGGCTCCACTGCGGCCACGCTGCGTACGGCCGCGGGGTAGTGGGCGACGTTGTGTCCGGACCCGAACCCGATCTCCACCACGTCCCCGTGCAGGCCCGAGCAGACCGGCGCCCGGAGCTCCGCGATGCTCGCCTGGCCACAGATCCGGTCGGTGAGGCGGGGCAGGGCGTGCTCTGACCACCAGGTCCTCATCAAGCCTCCTCTAGGCCTGAGCGTAGGCGAGCGGCGTACTCCTCCGCCTCGGCCTCGGCGTACCGGGTCCGCGGCCAGAAGAACCCCCTCAGGCCGTCCCCCTTCGTGCGCGGCACCACGTGCAGGTGCAGGTGGGCCACGCTCTGGCTGACCACGTTGTTCATGGCCACGAACGAGCCCTGCGCGCCGAGCCCGTCGACCATGGCGCTGGCCAGCCGCTGGCCGGCCTCGAGGAAGGGGTCCCGCAGGGAGGGGGGCAGGTCCGGCAGGGTGACCACGTGGGTCCGCGGGACGAGGAGCACGTGACCCTTGAAGACCGGGCGGACGTCGAGGAAGGCGACCATGTGCTCGGTCTCCAGCACGAGGTGGCCGGGGGTCGTCCCGTCCACGATGCCGCAGAACACGCAGGTCGTCGCCACCACGCGGCGACCCTACGATGGACTCGATGAGCCCCGACGACCCAGGCGACCGCGCCGTTGACCTGACCACGCGGCTGGTCGCCATCGACAGCGTGAACCCCGGTCTGATCCCCGGGGCGGCGGGCGAGCGGGCCGTGGCCCTCGTCCTGGCCGACCGGTTGGCCGCGGCGGGGCTCGAGGTCACCTGGGTGGAGCCGGAGGGTCCGTCGCGACCGAGCCTGGTCGCCGTGCACCGCGGGTCCCGCCCCGGCCGCAGCCTGGCCCTGAACGGCCATCTGGACACCGTGGGCGTGGCGGGGATGTGCGCCCCCTTCGTGCCCCGCGTCACCGACGGGCGCCTCTTCGGCCGGGGGGCCAGCGACATGAAGGCAGGGATTGCCGGTCTGGTCGTGGCCGCCGAGGCGGCAGCCGCCGCCGACGTGCCCGGGGAGGTCGTCCTCACCCTTGTCGCCGACGAGGAGGACGCCAGCCTGGGGACCATCGGGGTGCTGGCGGCCCTGTCGTCCCGGGCCGGCTCGGGGCGACTGCCGGACGCCTGCCTGGTCGGGGAGCCGACCGGGCTCGACCTGGTCCGCGCCCACCGCGGGTTCGCCGTGGTCGAGGTGCGGCTGCACGGACGGGCGGGGCACTCCTCGCAGCCCGAGCAGGGGGTCAACGCGGTCACCCACCTGGGGCGGCTGCTGCACGCCGTGGAGGCGGCCGACCAGGAGCTGCGCCGTCGGCCAGCCTCCTCGTCGGTGGGTCAGGCGTCCCTGCTGGTCAGTGTCGTCTCGGGCGGCTCCTCCCCCTTCGTGATCCCCGAGCTGGCCCAAGCGTGGATCGAGCGACGGACGCTGCCCGGAGAGTCCGCGCAGGACGCCCTGGGCGAGGTCGAGTCCCTGGTCGCGGCGCTGCACGCCGAGGACCCGGAGGTGCAGGGCACCTGCACCCTCGTGATGGCCCGCGAGGCCTGGGAGCAGGACGAGAGCGGACCCGCGGCCGACCTGCGCGACCACGTCGCCGGCGGTGTCCTCGCCTCCGGTCGACGTGCGCCTGTCGCGATTGGCGCGCCGTACTGGATGGAGTCGGCCCTGTGGCAGGCCGCGGGGGTGCCCACCGCGGTCTGCGGTCCCTCCGGTGGCGCTCTGCACGCGGCCGAGGAGTGGGTCGACCTGCAGCAGGTCCGCGACTACCCGTCGGTGGTCCTGCACGCGATCACCCACTTCTGCAGTGACGGTCCCCGATGACGGGTCCGGACCCTCGTGACCCCCGTGGCCTGCGGGACGTCGCCCCGCTGCTCGACGCCTGGCTGCGCTTCGGAGAGACGCCTGGGCCGCGGTTCACCATCCCCGGGCACAAGGGTCTCACCGGTCTGGTCGGGACCGTGGTCGCTGGCGACGTGCCCTTGTACGGGGGCCTGGACACGGTCAAGCTCAGCGGCGGGACGCTGCTCCGGGCGGAGGCGCGCGCGGCCCGGCTGTGGGGTGCCGACGTCGCCCGGTTCTCGGTCGGCGGCTCCACGCACGGCAACCAGGCCCTGGCGCTGGCGCTGGGTCGCCCCGGCGACCGGGTCGTGGTTCAGCGGACGCTGCACCGCTCGATGCTCCTCGGCCTGGTCCTGGCCGGCCTGGAGCCGGTCTGGGCCCTGCCGGAGGTGGACCCGAGCACCGGCGTACCCCTCGGAGTCAGTCCCACTGCCCTGGCCCGAGCCTTCGACTCCGCGCCCGGGGCGGTGGCCGCGCTGGTCACCGAGCCCTCGTACGTCGGGACCGTCGGCGACGTCGCCGGGCTGGCCCGGGTGGCGCACGAGCGCGGGGCGGCCCTGGTGGTCGACGCGGCGTGGGGAGCGCACTTCGGCTTTCATCCCGCCCTGCCCCGGCACGCCTTGGCCCAAGGTGCGGACGCGCTGGTGACCAGCGCCCACAAGACGCTGCCGGCCTGGTCGCAGGCCGCGATCGTGCTGGCCCGCACCGAGCGGATCGACGCGACCCGGCTGGATGCTGCTGTCGAGGCCACCCACACCACCAGCCCGGCCGGGGCGATCCTGGCCAGCACCGACGCCGCGGTGGCGCTGCTGGAGCGGGACGGCGAGGCGCTGCTCGAGGACCTCCTCGCTCGGGTACGCCGGGCGCGGGACCGGCTCGCGGCGGTGCCCGGCGTCCGGGTGCTCGACGGCGCGGGCGTGGAGGCAGCCAAGCTCGTCGTGCTCCTGCCCGGGAGCGGCGCCGACGGCAACCGGGTCGAGGGAGCGCTGGCCGACCGCGGGATCCCGGTGGAGATGGCCGACCGGGACACCCTGGTACCGATGGTGACCCTGGCCGACGACGACGAGGCGCTGGACGCGCTGTGCACGGGGATCGAGGACGCCGTGCGGATCGGTGCGGGGCCGCCGCGCCCGGTCGTCCCGGCCGCGGCCTGGACGGTCGTCCCGGACCAGGTCCTCTCGCCGCGTACCGCCTTCTTCGCGCCGCGTACCGCCGTGCCGTTCGCCCGGGCCGAGGGCCGGGTCAGCGCCGAGATCATAGCGCCGTACCCACCTGGCGTGCCCGTCCTCGCGCCGGGAGAGCGGGTCACCCCGGCGGTGCTGGATGCCTTGGCCGCAGCGCGGGCCTCCGAGGTCCGGATCGCTTACGCGGGCGACCCCAGCCTGGCCACGCTGTCGGTCCTGACCGACGACTGAGCCACCCCGGGACGCACGAGAGCCGCCCCGACCGGAGTCGGAGCGGCTGTCGCTCAAGAGAGATCGGTGGAGCTGGCGGGAATCGAACCCGCGTCCTTCGGCGCCGTTCCAGGGCTTCTCCGGGTGCAGTTCGTGACGTCGGATTCTCGGCCCAGGCACTCCCACGAACAGGTTGCCTCCAGGCTCAGCCACAGAAAAGTCCCACCGAGTCCTCGTGGCCCGGACTCGGGAGCAAGCCTCCTAAATGAGGCCAGGATCTAGAGCGGAGGCGCCTCTAGTCTGACCCGTTGCCCCGCCGTCAGGCGGCGAGGGCGAACGAACTGCGCTTAACGTCGGCAGTTATTGGTTTTCCAAGGAGCGTTTGCGAGATGACCTTGGATCCTCGACCCGCTTCCCCTGGGACTAACGTCCCAAGTCGAAACCGATCAGCCCCTCTTGAGTTGTCAAACCGCACGTCCTGACGACCGCACGCGTACCACTGTACCGGTCTAACCGCCGGAGGCGCCTGCGGTATTCCTCGGCCCGTTCTGTCGGTGGTCGAGCCTACGATCGAACGTATGTTCGACCGTAGGCAGTACGCCGCCCCGGCCCACGACTACGACCACGAGGACGAGTTCGAGGTCGGCGACCTCGACGTGCGCGACGTGCTCGCTGTGGCGGTGGACGTACGCCGGACCGCGGACCGCGCCGAGGCCGACCTGCTCGCTCTGGCCGCGCACTGGGCCGACCTGCATGCCGCCCTGCCCGGGCAGCCTCGGGCCCGCCTGGTCGTGGACGGCATGGAGGAGCTCGTCCCGCTGGCCGGGGAGGGCGCGCCGGAGGTCTCGGAGTTCGCGCCGGCCGAGCTGGGGGCCGCCCTGGGCCTGACCACCTACGCCGCCCAGCGGCTCGTCGGTGACGCTCTCGAGCTGCGACACCGGCTGCCCCGGGTGTGGGCCCGCGTCCAGGACCAGTCAGCCGCCCGACCACTGGCTGCGTGGCGGGCCCGGCGCATCGCGCAGGCCACGCTGCTGTTTCCTCCCGCCGCCGCCGGCGAGGTCGACGCCCGACTCGCGCCGGTGGCGCACAAGGTCGGGCTGCAGCGGATCACCACCCTGGTCGAGGCCGCGCTGGTCAGCGCTGATCCCGACCTGGCCGCCCGTCGCGCCGAGGCCGTCGCCGAACGACGCGGGGTCTGGCTCGACCGTTCCCCGCGTGAGGGTCACCTCGGGGTCCGCGTTGAGGCCGACCTGCTGGACGCCCAGGCCTTCGACGCAGCGCTCGACGCCGTGGCGGATGCGCTCGCTGTCCGCGGGGACATCGATCTGGCCCAGGTGCGCCGGGCCAAGGCGCTCGGGTATCTCGCCGACCCCGAGGCCGCGATGGCCCTGCTGACCGGCTCCCCCACCAGCGTCCGCCCGCACCGCGAGGTGGTGCTCTACGTCCACCTCAGTCAGGACGCCCTGAGAGGGCCCCACGCGACCGGGCGGGTCGCCCGGGTCGAGGACGCGGGACCGGTCAGCGTGGAGCAGGTCGCCCGCTGGGTCGCTCGCTCCGCCGAGACGACGACCGGAGCGCCGCTGCGCGTCCGGGTCACCCCGGTCCGCGACCTGGCCGAGACGACCAGCGTCGACGCCTACGAGGCGCCCACCTCGCTCCGGGAGACGGTGCTGCTGCGCAGCCCCTGCTGTCCGTTCCCCTGGTGCGAGAACCTCAGCCGAGGCAAGGATCTCGACCACGTCCAGCCCTACCGGCCGCTGAGCTCCGGCGGACCCCCGGGCCAGACGGGCCCGCACAATCTGAGCCCGTTGTGCCGCCGACACCATCGGCTCAAGACGCACGCCGGCTGGAGCTACACGATGCCCGAGCCGGGGCTGCACCTGTGGCGCTCCCCGACGGGACGGGGCTACCTGGTCGACCAGTCCGGGACGAGCCCGCTGGCCGACACGGGGTAGGGAGGTCAGTCGGTCATGCCCTTGGCACGACGACCGATGACCTGCTCCACCTCACGGGTGGCCTGACGCTCAGCCAGGGCGTGCCGCTTGTCGTAGGATTTCTTGCCTCGCGCCAGGGCGATCTCGACCTTGGCCCGACCGTCCTTGAAGTACAGCGACAGCGGGACGATGGTCAGTCCCTTGTCGCTGATCCGCCGCTCGATCCGCTCGATCTCGACCCGGTTCAGCAGCAGCTTGCGCTTGCGACGCGCGGCGTGGTTCGTCCAGGTGCCCTGAAGGTACTCCGGGATGTGCACGCCGTGCAGCCAGACCTCACCGCCGTCGACCTCGGCGAAGCCGTCGAGCAACGACGCGCGACCCATCCGCAGCGACTTGACCTCGGTGCCCTGGAGGACCATCCCGGCCTCCCAGGTGTCCTCGATGTGGTAGTCGTGGCGCGCCTTTTTGTTCTGCGCGACGAGCTTGCGTCCTTCCTGCTTGGCCATGCGGCCAGTATCTCAGGTCAGAGCCAACGCATCGGATTCACCGGGACGCCGTTCTTCATCACCGTGAAGTGCAGGTGGCAGCCCGTCGACCAGCCGGTGGTCCCGACGTACCCGACGACCTGGCCCTTGCGGACCTTGTCGCCCGCGGCCACGGCGTAGCCGCTGAGGTGGTTGGAGATCGTGGCCAGGCCGACCCCGCGCCGCAGGCCGTGGTCGAGGATGATCCGGTTGCCCCAGGCGGTCTGGTAGTACTCCTCGAGCACCACCCCGCTCGCGGCGGCCAGGATGGGGGTCCCGCAGGCGTCACCGAAGTCGACCCCGTCGTGCAGCGCGCGGTAGCCGTAGATCGGGTGGGTGCGCATCCCGAAGGGCGAGGTCACCGCACCCGGCACCGGCCGGGTCAGGACGCCGCTACCGGAGACGAGGTTCGTCGCGGCCGCGCTCGCGTTGGCCGCTGCCGCCGCCGCTGCCGCCGCCGCCGCGCGGGCCTCCTCGGCCCGCTCCTTGAGGATGACCGCGATCCGCTCCTGCTCGGCCTCGAGGCTCTGCAGCGTGGCCAGATCGGCCCGTCGGGCCTCCTCGGCCTTGGCCCGGGCCTCCTCGCGCAGCGAGACCAGGTTGCGGACCTGAAGCTCGGCACTCTGCGCCTGCTGCTCGAGACCCTGCTTGCGCTCGAGGTTCTCCGCGGCCGCCTCACGCTGACGGGCCACGTCGGCCCGGGCCGCGGTGACCTCCTCCTCCTTGACCGCCAGCACGACGCGGGTCGCCTCCAGCCGCGACAGAGTCACGGCCTCCTTGTCGATCACGTTCTGCACCGAGTTCAGCTGTCCGGTCAGCGCGGCCGGGTCCTGGCTGGTCAGCATCATCGAGAGGCCCATCAGCCCCGGGTCCCCGGTCTGATAGTTCGAGACCACGATCTGGCCGAGCTCGTGCTCCTGCTCGGCGATCTGGCGGTGACCGGCGGCGAGCTCAGCGCGGGCGCGGCGCAGCCGCAGGACCGCGACCTCCAGCTTCGCCTGCATCTGCTTGTCGAGGGCCTGCGCGGCGGCCAGCTCGCCCTGGGTCTCGGCCAGGTGGTCTTGGGCCTTGCCCAACTCGACCTGCGCGCGCTCCAACTCGGCCGCGGCGGCCTGCGAGGCGGCGCTGGACTCCACGAGGTCGTCGTGGGCGCCGTCGAGGTTGCGGGCGACGCGCTTCTTCTCGGCCTTGAGCGCCTCGTCGTTCTTCTTCTCCAGCTCCGCCTTCCGGTCCAGCGCGGCCTGCTTGTTGGGCCCGACTGTCTCGGTGCCCGGCGCCGTGCCCTCCTCAGCCGCCGCCAGCGGGGCGGCCGCCAGGCCCAGCGCGGCCGACAGCCCCAGGAGGGCAGCGGTCAGCGCGCGGCTGGAGCGGGGGAAGGAGCGGACCACGGGGAAGCCTTCGGTGTCGTCGGCCGAGACGCATCTCGACCGTAGCGGAGTGAGGTCAGACTTTCAGGTATTTGCGCGTCATCACCAGCGTCGGGACGAGCGTGAGCAGCAGACCGAGGATGGCGATGTAGACCACCGCCTGGACACCGTCCCCCCAGTCCACCCAGGCGACGATGTTCGAGGTCGGACGCAGGGTGTTGTAGATGACCACCCACATGAAGACCATGATCGCCCCCGCAGCCAGGCTCACCCCGACCACCGCGGCGACCAGCGCCTCCATCAGGAACGGCAGCTGGATGTAGAGGCCGGAGGCCCCCACCAGCCGCATGATGCCGATCTCACGTCGGCGCGCGAACGCAGCCAGCCGGATCGTGTTGCCGACCTGGAGCACCGCGGCCACGACCAGGAAGCCGGCGATGCCGATCGCCCCCCACTTCATCACGTTCATCCAGAAGTAGATGGGCTTGAGCACCTCACGCAGGTCCCGGACCGTGTTCACCCCGGCCAGGCCGGCCACCGCGCTCTTCACCCCTTGGAACCGTTCGGGGTCCCGCAGCTGGACCCAGTAGGACTCCTGCATGTCCGAGGGCCGGATCGAGTCGTAGACCGCGCGCTCGGTCTCGTCACCGGAGACGTACGCCTCGCGCCACTTGTCGTAGGCCTCCTTCTTGCTCTGCAACCGCCAAGAGGCGACCTCGGCGTTGTCGTCGAGGACGCCTTCGATGGCCTCCTTCTGGGTCCCGTTGGCCTCGCCGTTGACGCAGTTGGCCGTGGCGGAGTTCTGGTTGCACAAGAACACGGTGATCTGGAGCTTGCCGCCCCAGTAGGCCTCGGCCTTGTCGGCCTGCGCGTTGAGCAGCAGGCCCATCCCGACCAGGGTCAGGGAGACGAAGATGGTCACGATGACCGCGACGCTCATCGAGATGTTGCGCTTGAGCCCGTTGCCGAGCTCGGAGAACACGTAGGTCAGCTGCATGGGGTCCTGGTCGCCTTAGTGCTGGTAGCCGTAGACGCCGCGGGACTGGTCCCGGACGATGTGGCCGTTGGACAGCTCGATGACACGCTTGCGCATCTGGTCCACGATGCCCGCGTCGTGGGTGGCCATGATCACGGTGGTGCCGGTCCGGTTGATCCGGTCGAGCAGTTTCATGATGCCGACTGAGGTGGTGGGGTCGAGGTTGCCGGTGGGTTCGTCGGCGATCAGGATCATCGGCCGGTTCACGAAGGCGCGGGCGATCGCGACCCGCTGTTGCTCGCCGCCGGAGAGCTCGTCGGGCATCCGGCCGCCCTTGCCGTCGAGCCCGACCAGCTCCAGGGTCTCGGGCACCACGGTGTTGATCACCGAGCGCGGCTTGCCGATGACCTGGAGGGCGAAGGCGACGTTCTCGGTGACGGTCTTGTTCGGCAGCAGCCGGAAGTCCTGGAAGACGGTGCCGATCTGACGGCGCAGCGCCGGCACCTTCCAGGAGGCGAGCTTGTTGATCTCCTTGCCCGCGACGTACACCTTGCCCTCGGTTGAGCGCGCCTCGCGCAGCACCAGCCGCAGGAAGGTCGACTTGCCCGAGCCTGAGGCGCCGACGAGGAAGACGAACTCGCCCTTGACCACCTCCACCGTGACGTCGTCCAGCGCCGCGCGGCTCTGGCCGGCGTAGGACTTGGTGACGTTCTCGAAGCGGATCACAGGCGGTTTCCGGTCGGTCTCGGGGACAGGTGAGCAGGCGTCCGACCAATGTTCGAGTCTAGGACACCCACGGATGGGTCGCGGCGACCGTCGCCGCTCGGTGTGGCGTACGTGGTCAGGACTGGGCCGCGGCCTCGAGCTTGTCCGCACCGCGGCGCCAGCGGATGCCGGCCTCGAGGAAATCGTCGATCTCGCCGTCCAGGACCGACTGCGGGTTGCCCGACTCGAACTCGGTCCGCAGATCCTTGACCATCTGGTACGGGTTGAGCACATAGTTGCGCATCTGGTCGCCCCACGACGCCTGGACGTCACCGCGCAGCTCGTCGAGATGGGCGCGCTCCTCGGCCTTCTTCAGAGCCAGGAGCTTGGCCTTGAGGATGACCATCGCCGACGCCTTGTTCTGCAGCTGGCTCTTCTCGTTCTGGCAGGACACCACGGTCCCGGTGGGGATGTGGGTGAGCCGGACCGCCGAGTCGGTGGTGTTCACCGACTGTCCGCCCGGGCCCGAGGAGCGGTAGACGTCGACCCGGACCTCCTCGTCGGGCAGGTCGATCTCGTCGGTCTGCTCGAGGACCGGGACGACCTCCACGGCGGCGAACGAGGTCTGCCGCCGCCCCTGGTTGTCGAACGGGCTGATCCGCACCAGCCGATGGGTACCGGCCTCGACCGAGAGGGTGCCGTAGGCGTACGGGGCATGGATGGCGAAGGTGGCCGACTTGAGCCCGGCCTCCTCGGCGTAGGAGGTGTCGAAGACCTCGACGGCGAACTTGTGACGTTCGGCCCAGCGGGTGTACATCCGCATCAGCATCTCGGCGAAGTCGGCGGCGTCCACCCCGCCGGCGCCGGAGCGGATGGTCAGCAGCGCCTCGCGGGCGTCGTACTCCCCCGAGAGCAGCGTCCGGACCTCCAGCGCGTCGACGGCCCGGTGCAGCTTGCGCAGCTCGGCCCCCGCCTCGGCCAGCGAGTCGGCGTCGCCCTCCTCACGGGAGAGCTCGAGCAGCACGGTGAGGTCGTCGAGCCGGTCCTGGAGCTCGGTGAAGCGGTCGAGGTCGGCGGTCAGCACCGAGAGCCTCCCGGTCACGCGCTGGGCGTTGACCTGGTCGTCCCACAGGTCGGGGGCGGCGACCTCCTCGCCGAGCGCGGCGATCTCGGCGCGCATGCCGGCCAGGTCGAGCACCTGCTCGATGGTGTACATCGTCGCCTGGAGCGTCTTGATCTGGGTCTCGTCGTCGGGGCCTGCCACACCCCGGAGACTACGCGCTCCCCGGTCCGGGTAGGACCGGGGCGGTGAGCAGGACCGGAGGCGAGGAGGAGCCGTGCCGCACGAGGGCTGGAGCAAGAAGCGCGAGCGACAGTACGAGCACATCATGGAGGGCCTGGAGGGCCAGGGCCGCCCGGAGTCCACCGCCGAGGAGATCGCGGCTCGGACGGTGAACAAGGAGCGGGCCCGGGCCGGTGAGTCCCGGGAGGCGTCGCGGACCTCGACCGAGGACATCTCCTCCTCGCGCCGGGGCGGCCTCCGCTCCCACGACGGCCCCGGCGGACGGACCAAGGCCCAGCTCTACAACGAGGCGAAGTCCCGCGGGGTCGAGGGCCGCTCGTCGATGTCGAAGGCCGAACTGGAGCAGGCGCTCACGCGGGAGTCGTGACCTCGTTGGCGACCGGGGGCTCGACCTGGGCGGCGATCAGTGTCGCCCAGGCGGTGGGCTCGATCCCGAAGTGGGAGCGGGCCGCGCGGTCGTCGACCACGAAGGGCCGGTCGAACTGGTAGTAGGTGCCGAGCAGCGTCCGCATCATCGGGGAGACCACCCCGATGAGGCGAAGCAGCCCGCGCGAGACGGGCTTGATCGCGGGGACGGGCCGACCGGCCGCGGTGGCCAGGTCGGTGACCAGCTCGCGCTGGGTCCGCGCGGCGTTGCTGGGCACGATCCAGGTCCGGCCGTGCGCGGTGGGGTCGGCCGCCGCGGCGATCAGGGTCCGGGCGGTGTCCTCGGTGCTGGTCCAGGTGTGCGGCTGGTCCGGCGCACCGATGATCCGCGCCGCCGACCCCCGCTGCACGGCCCTGGTCGCCTCCCCGGGGTGCGAGTGCGCACCCACCCCGAGGTAGTCACTGGCCCGAACCTCGACCGTGCGGAGGCGGCCGGCCTGGTGGGCGGCGAGCGCGTCGGCCCACATCTGGGCCCGCACCCGGCCGTTGGGGTACGTCGCGGCGTCGGGAAGGTCCTCGCTCAGCAGGCCGTCGACCGGGCCGTAGGGGTAGAGGTTGCCCACGGTGGCCAGCACGGCTCCGCTCTGCTCGGCCACCGCGAGCAGGCTCGCGGCCAGCGGCGGCCAGATCTCCTGCCAGCGGTGGTAGTCGCTCGGGTTGGCTGCGTTGTAGAGCACCGCGGCGCCGCTCGCGGCGGCGCCGAGCGCGGCGGGGTCCGAGGCGTCGGTCCCGCCGGAGCGGGTGACGACGCGCACCTGGTGCCCGGCGGCGGTGAGCTGGCGGGCGAGGGCGGCGCCGACCGGGCCGGCGCCGACGATGACGTGGAGCTGCGGGCTGTCGTTCATGGGAAGCCTCCGTGACTAATGATCTCATTCGAGAGCGATGCTCTCCGCGCCCACAGTGACCCCCTCGCCGCCCTGTGTCAAGAGCACTGCTCTCACCCATGGTCTACTAGGGAGATGACCACCCCCGCCGACCAGGTCCGCAGCCAGGCCCGCGCCGAGATGACCCGCGCCATCCTCGACGCCGGACGAGCCCGGCTGGCCGCGGACGGCCCCGCCGACCTCAGCCTGCGCGCGGTGGCCCGCGACGTCGGGATGGTCTCCTCCGCGGTCTACCGCTACGTCCCCAGCCGCGAGGCTCTGCTCACCCTACTCATCATCGAGTCCTACGACGCCGTGGGCCTCACCGCCGAGCAGGCCGACGCGAGCCGCGACCGCGACGACCTCGTCGGACGCTGGCTCGCCCTCGGCAGGGCCATGCGCACCTGGGCGCTGGGGCACACGCACGAGTGGGCCCTGATCTTCGGCTCCCCCATCTCCGGGTACGCCGCTCCGCCGGACACCATCGCCGCGGCCAGCCGGGTGCCCGCCCTGCTCGCGAGCATCCTGCACGACGCCCAGCACGCCGGAGTCGACCTGCCCGCCGCCGAGGTCGCCCCCGCCGTCCGGGCCGGGCTGCGCCCGGTGGTCGAGTTCTTCGACGCGGAGATCCCCACCCACGCGGCGCTGCGAGGTCTGATGGGCTGGACCTACCTCATCGGGTCGGTGTCGATGCAGGTCTTCGGCCAGCGGCAGGGCGTCGTGCTCGACGACGGCGCCGACTCGGTCTTCGACGCCGAGCTGCTGGCGATGGCTGCCTTCGTCGGGGTGCCTACGGACTGACCAGGTGCGGGCGCAGCGCGGCGATGGCGTGGTCGACGTCGTCGGGACCGGTGGAGAGATGGAAAGACAGCCGCAGCCGCCCGGCGCGGGTGGCCGCGGCGATCCGTGCGTCGACCAGGGTCCGTGCGGTGTCCTCGTCGACGGCCAGCGAGAGGATCGCCGATCCCGTCCGGGGCAGGCCGACCCCGTCGAGGAACCGGTCGGCCAGGCCGACCGCGTGCCGGTGCAGCGCGTCCACGCCGACCTCGGCCAACAGCTCGAGGGCTGGGGCGCTGCCCACCCAGGTGTGCCACGCCGGGGACACGTCGAAGCGACGGGCGTTCGAGGCCAACCGCAGCGGCAGACCGTAGATGCTCGACCAGCGGTCCGCCCCGGCGTACCAGCCCGCCGCCGTGGGGACGAGCTCGTCGACCAGGTCGGGCTGCAGTGTCAGGAAGGCCCCGCCGCGCGGGCCGAGCAGCCACTTGTAGGAGCTGCACACGGTGACGTCGAAGTCGTCGGCGGCCACCGGCAGCCACCCAGTGGCCTGGGTCAGGTCCAGCAGCGTCCGGGCGCCGACCTCCGCGCAGGCGGAGACCAGGTCCGCCAGCGGCGCGACCCGGCCGTCGGCGGACTGCACCGCGGAGACCGCGACCAGGCTGGTCCCGGCCGTGACCTCCTGCGCCAGGTGCTCCAGGGGCACCTCGCGGACCCGCACCCCGCGGCCGGCCTGGGCCGCGAAGGGGAAGGTGACGCTGGTGAAGTCCCCGGCGGCCACGAGCACCTCGGCGCCGTCCGGCAGCCAGGAGGCGACCAGCCCGACCAGCGGGGAGACCTGGTGCCCTACTGCGACCAGGTCGGGGTGGACGCCCACCAGGGCGGCGAAGGCGGTCCGGGCCCGCTCGACGACCGCGTCGAAGGCCACGGCGTCGGTGGTTCCGGCCCGCCAGTGGGCCTGCGCGGTCTCCAGCGCCTCCAGGCTCCGTCGCGGGGGCAGGCCGAGCGTGGCGGTGTTGAGGTAGGTGAGGGACGCGTCGAACTCGGCCCGGGCCTGCTCCGGGGTCATGGGGGCGTCCCGTCGTACCAGTTCTCCATGGTCTGCAGGATCCAGAAGGCGGCGAACAGCGTCAACAGCAACGCCTCGACCCAGAAGATCCACGACGCGACGGGCTCGAAGCCGACCAGCGAGAGCAGGAAGAAGAGGCCCGCGGCCAGCACGGTGCCGAAGATCCCGAGCGCGATCACGGCGTAGCTGCGGGCGTACGACGAGGGACTCATGCCCGGGATCGCCGTCCGCTCCCGCGCGTGCCGGGCGTTGACCAGCGCCGTGCCCGCGATCAGCCCGAACATCGGCACCGCCGTGGCGTAGTGCGCCCCGGAGAGGAAGGAGTCACGACCCAGGACGAACCAGGCGGTGAGCACGAGCCAACCGACGGCGCCGACCAGCACGGCCCGTCCGTACGCCGCAACGCCACCGCGCGCCGTCCAGGCAGCGAAGACCAGGCCCACCAGCCCGAGGACCAGCAGTGCGGTGACGTTGTTCTCCACCCCGGGCACGAACGCAGCGGGGATTGCGCCCTCCACCGGCAGCGGGACGACCGCGGCGATCGGGGCCAGCATCCCGGCCAGGTTGAGCATCACGTCCTCGGCACCCTCGCGGCCCTTGACCGCGACCAGGCTCAACCCGATCGCCATCAGGGCGCCGACCAGGACGTTGCGCACAGGCGAGTAGTAGTACTCGCTGATCGAGCCGAGCAGGACGACGCTCTCTCCTGCGCTGATCTCGACCACCAGCGCGATGGCGAGCAGCAGGGCCATGGCCACGATGGACACCCGCAGGTAGCGGTAGGTCTTGAGCACCGCGAGCGTGGGGGTGGACACGGCGGGATCGTAGCGTCCGGCGCCGACGTCGCTAGGCTGTGCCGGCATGGATAAGACCTGGCTGCCGATCGACTGGACGCACCCGACCCGGATGGAGCTGCCGACCGGGCACCACCTGCGACCGATCCACCCCGACGACACCGCGCTGGACTTTCCCGCGGTGATGGGCTCGCAGGCGCGGCTGTGGTCGATCTACGGCGAGGCCTGGGGATGGCCGCCCGAGGACATGACCACCGAGCAGGACCGCGAAGACCTGCAACGCCACTGGGACGAGATGGCGACGCACGAGTCGTTCAACTACGCGCTCTTCGACGTCGACGAGACCGTGCTGATCGGGTGCTGCTACATCGACCCGACCGACAAGCCCGGCGCCGATGCGGACATCTCCTGGTGGGTGCGTGAGGAGTACGTCGGGTCCCCGGTCGATGCCGCCCTGACCGCCTTCGTCCCGGGCTGGATCGCACGTGACTGGCCGCTGGTGCAACCGCGCTACGTCGGGATCGACCTCAGCTGGGCGGAGTGGATCGCTCTCCCCGACCTCAGTCGCTGACCAGGACGTAGGAGGCCGCGGTGGCCGAGACCACGGCCGTCCGGTCCACCCCGGGAACGCCGATCGGCAGGTTCAGCGGCGCGGTCATCTCGACCACGACGCGCTGCTCGGTCGCGTCCACCCGCCAGCGCAGCCCGGGGTACGTCGCCGCCGCACCGGTGGCCCAGACGTGCTCGGCCACGTAGCCCCGCGCGACGTCGGCGTCGATCAGTGCCCGCTCCCCCAGCCCGGCGCTGTAGACCTGCTCGCCCTGAATCCCGTTCGCCGCCGCCAGCGCCGCAGCGTCGGCCAGGCTGTCGAGGCCCTGACGGCGCAGGTACGCCGCGGACGCGTCGACGGCCACCCCCACCATCAACAACGCCACGACGAAGAAGCCGATCAACAGCGGTGCCGCCTGCCCCGCCTCGCCCCGCGCCCTCACGACCGGTCCTGTCGGAAGCTGCCGTAGGGCACCCGCTGTGCCGCACTGACCCGGATGCTCGGTGCCTGGTCACCCAGCACCGCAGGCAGGAAGGGCAGCCGCACCTGCGAGGAGACCCGGACGTCGACCACCGACCCCGGAGTCAGGCAGGACGGCTGGCACGACAGCGACGTCGTCGCCGTCTCCAGGCCCTGGTCGCGCACCGCCACCTGGACCGCGGCGCGGGCCCGCGCCTGCCCCGAGACGACGTCGGGCGCGAGGACGAAGGCGCGCCCCGCCGATCGCGCCGCGGTCGTCGCCGCGAACGAGGCCCGCTGCACGTCGTACACGGCCAGCACCACGTAGACCAGCGGCACCAGCAGCAGGACCGCCAGCCAGGTCACCTCGACCAGCGCCGTGCCCTCCTCGTCCCGGCGTCTCACGGCACCTCCTCGATCGCGTGACCGGTGGCCACCAGTCGAACCCCTGGGCCCCACAGCCCCAGTGGCGGGACGACCGCCACCACGCGCACCTCGACGCCAGGTGACCCGTTGACCTCCGTGGCGCCGGCACGGACCTGCTCAGCGAACCGGGCCGCGACCGCGCCGCTGATCTGGGTTCGCGTACGCGCCGCCCCCTCCGCCGGCGACCGGTCGGCCGTCGCCGCGTAGCGCGCACCCTCGGAGGCCGCCGAGACCAGTGTGTTGCGCACGTGCAGGACGAGGGCGACCTGGAGCACGCCGAGGAACAGCGGCACGACCACGACCAGCACGAGCACGAAGTCCACGACTGCCGCGCCGCGCTCGGAGCGGGTGGTCAGCCTCACTGGACCGAGCTGAGCGCCTCGCGCAACATGCTCGTGAGCTCGGGTCCGGCCACAGCCCACAGGGCGGCCACCAGCCCCGCGGACATCACCGTGATGAGCACCCAGCCGGGGACGTCACCACGCTCACTGCGGTTGCGAGCGAGAAGGATGAGGTGCATGACGGACGCCTTTCGTGAGTTCTCTCAGGGACTGACCAGCTCCAGCCCGACGACGCCGGGCCAGAACGCGAACAGGACGGTGACCGGCAGGACCAGGAAGACGACGGGCACCATCATCAGCACCTCGCGTCGCGCGCCGGACTCGATGAGGGCGCGCCGACCCGACTCCCGAGCGTCGGCCGCCTGAGCGTGCAGGACAGCGGCCAGCGGCGTCCCGCGCTCGATGGCCACGGCCATCGCGTCGGCGAAGCGCGCCAGGCTGGGCAGGCCGGTGCGGGCGGACAGGTCGTCGAGGGCGGCCGAGACCGACCGGCCGGTGCGGACCTCGCCCAGCACCCGGCTCAGGTCGGCAGCCATCTCACCGCGGCACCGGGCCGCCACCCGGTCCAACGCGGCCACCGGTCCCTCACCGGCTCCGACGGCCAGCGCCAGCAGCTCAGCCACGGTGGGGAACTCCTCGGCGAGGCGCCGTTCGCGTGCGGTGACCTGGGCCGTCAGCCTGTTCTCCCGGAGGAGCACACCGGCGACGAACGCGACCCCGCACAGGACCACCAACGGGACGACCCGGTCCGGGGAGCGGACCGCGACGACGAGGCTGACGGCGGTCGTGGCCCCCAGAGCGACCAGCCCCCACAGCACCTGCTCGACCCGGAAGTCGTGCACGGTCAGCGCCAGGTTGGCCCGGTCCAGCCGACGGCGGATCGACTCTGAGCCTCCGAGCACCCGCCCCACCCACGCTGCGGCGTCGCTGAGCACCGGCCCGAAGACCGCGTGGAAGGGGGTCCGGCGGATCGGCACCACCGGCCGGGAGGAGGAGACCGGGGCAAGGTCCCGGACGTACGGCAGGACTCGGGCGGCGAGCAGAGGCCGCCGCACGACAACGACGCGGCTGAGCACGAGCACCAGACCGGCACCGACCCCGGCACCGAGCAGGGCTCCGGCCAGCGCGCCGGTCATGCCGCTATCCGCCGCTCGAGGGGAAGGCGGCCGATCCGGACCATCAGCCGGTACGCCCCCAGACAGAGCAGCCCACCGACGGCCAGGACCACGGCGCCCGCGGTCGAGGCGTAACGGCCGATCACCTCGCCCTGGAGGCTGAGCAGCAGGAGCACGGCCCAGGGCGCGGCCACGGCCAGTCGGGCCCCGGCGACCGACCAGCTCTGTCGAGCCTCGAGCTCGGAGCGGGTCCGTGCGTCGTCGCGCAGGTAGCCCGAGAGGTTCCGCAGCAGGGTGCCCAGCTCGCCTCCCCCGACCTCCCGGGCAATGCGCAGGCCCTCGACGACCCGATCGCCGACCGGGTCGGCCAGCCGGACCTTCAGCCGGTCGAGACACTCCCCGAACCGGCCCGTGACCTGGTAGTCCACGGCGAACCCACCGAACGCGTCCCGCAACGGCTCCGGACCGCGATGAGCGAGCGCGATCAGGGCCTCGGGCAGCGAGAGCCCCGCCCGTACAGCGCTGGTGAGATTGTCGACT
The DNA here is from genome assembly GCA_038199935.1 of Propionibacteriales bacterium. Taxonomy (GTDB): domain Bacteria; phylum Actinomycetota; class Actinomycetes; order Propionibacteriales; family Nocardioidaceae; genus Nocardioides_B. The sequence goes on from JBBPYL010000031.1 coordinate 24,511, forward strand.
GCCTCGGGCCACACCTCCGCGAGCTCGCGCTGCCGGCGACGCGCCCGGCCGGAGACCACTGTCACCGGCAGGTAGGAGGCCATCAGGGCGAAGGCCACCGACACCGTGACCGTGCGGGAGATCAGTTGCACCGCTACGAAGGCCACGACCGCCGCGCTCAAGCAGACCACGAGAAAGCCGCCAACGGACGTGCCGACGAGTCCGGCCGCGTCCAGGGAACGACGCAGGCGGCCGGGAGCGACAGCACGCTCGGACCGCGGACTGGTCAGCGCCAGCCAGATCAGCAGGAGCCCGACCCCGAGGCCGAGGCCGAGCGCGAGGCCCATCAGTCCTCCTGCCGCAACAGCTCGGCGAGGTCCACTCCGGCCCGCTGGAAGCTCTCGGCCCTTGGCGGCACGCCCGCGGCGCGATGCAGCACGCCGCCCCGGCGTACGAAGATGGCCTCGGTCTCGATGACGTCGGACTCGACGCGGCCGGGAACGGCGACGATCTCGCGGACCGCCCGCGACCCGTCGGGGTCGATGCCGACGTGCACGACGAGATCGACCGAGGTCGCGACGGTGGGCACGACGAAGCGGGCGGAGATGTTCTCCCCCGCCAGGAGCGGCAGCGTGCACATCTTCACCAGCGCCTCTCGGGCGGAGTTGGCGTGCAGCGAGGCCATCCCGGGAAGCCCGGAGTTCAGCGCGAGCAGCAGGTCCATGCACTCCTCGGCCCGGACCTCGCCGACGATCACCCGGCTCGGCCGCATTCGCAGACTCTCCTTGACCAGGTCACGGAGCCGGATCTCGCCGGTGCCCTCCAACCCGCCCTGTCGAGTCTGCAGCGCCACCCAGTCCGGGTGGCTGAAGCGCAATTCGTAGACCTCCTCGACCGAGATAACCCGCTCCCGACCCGGGATGGCCGCGGCCAGGCAGTTGAGCATCGTCGTCTTGCCTGCCTGGGTTCCGCCGGAGACGACGATGTTGAGGCCCGCGGCGACGGAGGCCTCGAGGAAGCGAGCCGCCTGCACGGTCATCGTGCCCAGCCCGACCAGATCGCCGAGCCGGTGCGCGCGGACGACGAACTTGCGGATGTTGACCGCGGAGAAGTCCCGGGAGATGCCGCTGAGCACGACGTGCAGCCGGTGCCCGCCGGGCAGGGTGGCGTCCACGAAGGGGCTGCTGACGTCGACGCGTCGGCCGCTCGCCTTCAGCATTCGCTCGACGAGGTCCTGGACCTGCGCCGTGGTGAGGATGGTGGCGGTCAGCTCGTGCCGACCGGCCCGCGCGACGAAGACCCGGCTCGGGTCGTTGATCCAGACCTCCTCGACCTCGGGGTCGTCGAGGTAGCGCTGGAGCGGCCCGAAGCCGGCCACCCGCGAGACCAGCTCCTCGACCATGGCGCCGGGATCGGCCACCGGGTGCACCACGCCGGTGAGGCTGCGGTGGTCGTGCTCGGCGATCAGCTGTGTCGCCAGGTGCCGAACCTGGGCGGGTTCGCGCTGCGGATCGACACCATCGCGACGCACAGCGCCACGCAGACGCTCGTCGAGCTCCTCGACGAGGTCGTGGTGCACCTCGGCATAGTTCAGGCTCATGGTCCCCCACGGTCGGTGCCGCCGCTGCGACACTGGTCCGGTCCTGTGTTCCCCGGATTAGACAACGTCTCGGGGGACCGGCGACAGAGGCAACTTCCTGTCGGTGCAGAAACGCTCAGGCGAACTCGGCGATCCGGGTCGTGATCAGGTCGAGGACCTTCTCGGCCTGGTCGCTGTCGAACATGTTCTGCGCGTGCGCCGAGCCGGGCAGGATCTCGGCCACGTTGTCCTCCCCCGGCGCCGAGTCGGCCAGCTCCGTGGACACCTCGGCCACCGACTCGTCCTCGCTGGCGATGAAGAGCTTGGGCTCCGGGCCGAGTCCCTCGACCGTGCCGTTGGGCGAGAGCAGAATCAGCTGGTCGGGCAGGTCGGGCTGCTGGCTGGCCAGGTCGAGGATCGCGTCGGCGCCAGCGCTGCCCCCGACCAGCGCGACCTTCTCGATCCCGTCGGCCCGGAGGTCCTTGACTGCGGCCAGGATGCCTTCGGGGGAGATGTCCTCCACCGCCACGACCGTCGCGCCCCCGTCGGCGATGACCGGGGCCTGCTCGGACCAGCTCGCCGCGTCGAACGCCGCACCGTGGGCCAGCACCACCCCGTAGTCACCGTCTCCCCAGGTCATCGACCCGTCGCTGGCCGACGTGCCCCCGGAGTCGGTGTCAGGTGACGACTCCGAGCACCCGGCCAGGACGAGTAGGAGCAGGACGACCGTGGCGCGCAGCATGTGGTCCAGTAGACCAGAGCGCCCTCACCGGGGAGCGAGCCCGACGAGCTCACCCGGCGTACAGTCCAGCGCGTCGCACAGGGCGGTCAGCGTGGAGAAGCGGATCGCCTTGGCCCGCTGGTTCTTCAGCACGCTGAGGTTCACGTTGGTCACCCCGATCTGCTCGGCCAGCGCGGTCAGCGTCATACCCCGCTCGGCCAGGATCTCGTCGAGGTGACACACGATGCGGTGCGGCTCCTCGACCGGCATCACACGAGCCCGTCGACGTCGTGCTGGAGCCGTTCGCCGTGCGAGAAGGCCTCGGCCCGTGCGGCCAGGAGCAGGGCGACGGCCATGGTGACCAGCTGGCCCGCGGTAGCCAGCGTGAACGTCGTCGGTCCGTTCACCGTGCGTGCCGCGTTCATCACGACGTTGTCGGCCAGCCCCCCGATGGGCACCAGGGCGATCACGCCGGTCAGCAGGGTGAGTGCGACCAGCCGCAGGGCTCGGGCGCTGGCGGCGACGAAGGCCTCTCCCCGCTCGATGCGGCGGACCAGTCCGAGAAGCAGCGCGGCCACGCTGACCGCGACCAGGGCGAGGACCACACCGGGGGCCAGGCTGGCCAGCCACACGTGCGTCGCGGGATCGGCGAGCGTGACGCTCGCATCGCCGGTCCACACCATCCGGGCCCCCGGCGCTGGCGTGAGGGTGTCGTCGCGGACGACCGGCGACACCCCGGTGTTGCCGGTCCAGGTCAGGGCGCGGCCTCGCACCCAGGCCAGCAGGGGCACCACCACGGCGGCCAGGCAGATGCCGACCGCCAGGACGAGCAGAAGCGCTTTGGTGGCCAGGAAGTCCCAGCGGTCGAATCTCAGGTTCATCAAAACCGCCCCTATCGAGGATCGTGGTAGTTATCGACAAACAATACCAACGATTCTCGATATGTCACCAGGTGACCGTCGCTCAGATCGAGGCGGCAGTGATCCGGCACTACACGTCGCGGGCCGGTGACCCGCATCGGCATCTGCACCTTCAGATCAACGCCCGGGTCTTCTCCGCTGGGGCGTGGCGCGGCATCCATTCGGTCGGGGTGAGGGACTCGCTGGAGGCGATCAACGGGGTCGGCCACGCCGCCGTCGCCACCCACCCCGAGTTCCGGGCAGCACTTGCTGAGCATGGGTTGACCTTGGACCCCACCTCAGGTGAGATCGCCGAACTCGCGCCGTACGCGGCCCGGTTCAGCGCCAGGGCGGCGCAGATCGGCCGCAACGTCGACCGCTACGAAGCCGAGTGGCGTCCGGAGCATCCGGGCGAGGAGCCGGGGCCGAGGCTGCGGCAGGCGTGGGACCGGCGCGCATGGTCGCAGGCGCGGCCGGACAAGGTCGTCCCGACGGACGGTGCGGCGATGGTCTCTGCCTGGAATGAGGAGCTGCGCCTGCTCGGCTACCGCGACCCGAGCAGGAGGGCATCGCTGTCGACGCCGCGGATCGGCGGACTGGATCGCGAGGCAGCCGCGGACCTGGTGTTGTCCCGCCTGGGCGCGAAGCGGTCGGCATGGAACGCAGCCGACATCCGTGGGCAGGTCGAGCAGTGGATCGCCAAGACCGGGATCGTCGCTGAGGCGTCGGTGCGGGTGGAGCTGGCCGAGGACCTGACCGCCCGGGCCCTCACGTCCTGCACGCCGCTGCTGGCTCGTGATGATGTGCCCGAGCATGTCCGCGCTCTCACCACTCGGCGTGTGATCGGGGTCGAAGACCGGATCACTCGGCTGCTGGGACTCCAGAACTCCTGACGTAGCAGCTCGGTCGTAGGGCGAGTTTCCTTGTGGGGCAGGCTTTTTCGGCGTGTTAGTGGGTGCGTTGGTGTCCTCGACGTGAGATTATTTATGTATGAATTC
>JBBPYL010000032.1:0-10991 GCA_038199935.1 Propionibacteriales bacterium
CACCAGCCGTCGTCGGAGAAGACCCGCACGTGGGCGGCGGAGGCGGCCATCGCCCCGCGCTCGGCCAGCCGCTCGCCGGCCAGTCCGACCGTCACCGCGCCGACCGGGTAGACCTCGCAGTGCCCGGCGTCGCGGCCCAACCGCAGGACCTGCTCGACGACGCCGGCGGTGTCGGCCACCGGGTCGGTGTTGGCCATCGCGAAGACGGCGGTGAAGCCGCCCAGCGCTGCCGCCAGGGTGCCGGTCTCGACGGTCTCGGCGTCCTCCCGGCCGGGCTCGCGCAGGTGGGTGTGCAGGTCGACCAGGCCGGGCAGCGCGATCAGACCTGTCGCGTCCACGGTGAGCAGGTCCTCGCCCTCCACCCCGGGGCGGCTGCGCAGGGACGGTCCGATCTCGGCCACCACGCCGTCCTCGAGCAGCAGGTCCGTCGGGTCGCCGCCGAGCACGGACGCTCCGATGATGTGCACCCTCACAGGGCCGCCTCCTGGTCGCTGCTGGCCGACGTCCCGGTCGAACCCACCGCGGGCTCGCTGCCGCCAAGCAGCAGGTAGAGCACAGCCATCCGGACCGCGACCCCGTTGGTGACCTGCTCGACGATCACCGAGCGGGGCGAGTCCGCCACGTCGGCGGTGATCTCCATCCCGCGGATCATCGGGCCGGGGTGCATGACGATGGTGTGGTCCTGCAGGGTGGCCATCCGTCGGCCGTCGAGGCCGTAGCGCCGGCTGTACTCGCGCACGGTGGGGAAGAAGCCGCCGCCGGTCCGGGTCATCCGCTCGCGCTGGACCCGGAGCATCATCACCACGTCGGCCTTCGGCAGGACCGTGTCGAGGTCGTAGGAGGTCTCGACGTCCCAGCCCTCGATGCCGAAGGGCAGCAGGGTGGGCGGGCCGACCAGGGTGACCTCGGCGCCGAGCGTCGTGAGCAGCAGGGCGTTGGAGCGCGCGACCCTGCTGTGCAGCACGTCGCCGACGATGACCACGCGCCGGCCGTCCAGGTTGCCGAGGTGCCGCCACATCGTGAAGGCGTCGAGCAGGGCCTGGGTCGGGTGCTCGTGGGTGCCGTCCCCGGCGTTGACCACGCTGCTGCGCGACCAGCCGGCGTTGGCCAGCAGGTGCGGCGCGCCCGAGGCCCAGTGCCGCACGACCACGGCGTCGGCCCCCATCGCCTCCAGCGTCATCGCGGTGTCCTTCAGTGACTCACCCTTGCTCAGACTGGAGCCCTTGCCGGAGAAGTTGATCACGTCGGCGGAGAGCCGCTTGGCGGCGGCCTCGAACGAGATCCGGGTGCGGGTGGAGTCCTCGAAGAACAGGTTCACCACTGTGCGGCCCCGCAGCGCCGGGAGCTTCTTGATCGGTCGGTCGGCCAGCGAGCGCAGCTCCTCGCTGGTGGCGAGAATGAGCTCGGCGTCGTCGCGGGTGAGGTCGGCCGCGCTGAGCAGGTGCTTCTTCATGCCGACACCCCGGAGATCATGACTGCGTCGGAATCGTCGAACTCGGACAGGTGCACGGCCACCGTCTCGACCAGCGACGTCGGCAGGTTCTTGCCCACGAAGTCCGCGCGGATCGGCAGCTCGCGGTGGCCGCGGTCGACCAGCACCGCCAGGCGTACGGCGCGGGGGCGGCCGAGGTCGTTCAGCGCGTCGAGCGCGGCCCGGATGGTGCGCCCGGAGAACAGCACGTCGTCGACGAGCACGACGACCTTGCCGTCCACCCCGACGCTGGGGATCTCGGTCGGCATCAGCGGCCGGGCCGGACGCAGCCGCAGGTCGTCGCGGTACATGGTGGCGTCGATCGACCCCACCGGCACCTCGAGGCCCTCGGCGGCCGCGATCTTGGCGGCGATCCGCCGGGCCAGCGGGACGCCGCGGGTTGGGATGCCGAGCAGGAGCAGACCCTCGGCGCCCTTGTTGCGCTCGAGGATCTCGTGCGCGATGCGGGTCAGGGCCCGGGAGACGTCACGGGCATCCATCACCTCGGAGCCGGTCGGGCCGGCGGACGGACGAGCAGGTAGTGGGCACACGACCTCTCGGACCTCCTTCTCCGCCTCACCGGACGGCTCGTTAAAGGATGTCGATCGCGGGTGACGCTACCAGCCCGGGGTCGGCTCGGCACGGCTCGGGAGCCCCCGTCCTGCAGCGTGGGACGGCTACCCGAGGTCGGCGACGGCGCTCTCCACGGCGCGGTGGAACGTGGGGTAGGCGTAGATCATCGTGCGCAGCACCGCCACCGGGAGCTCGGCGTGCACCGCGAGGGTGAGCATGGAGAGCATCTCGCCTCCGCTGGGCCCGACCGCGGTCGCTCCGACCAGCACGTCACGCTCGTCATCGGCGACCAGCTTGACCAGACCCTCGGCCTGGGCGATCCAGCCCCGGGTCGAGGAGCCGAGCTCGGTCTGTCCGGTGCGCACGCTCAGGCCCGCCTCGCGCGCCTGCTGCTCGCTCATCCCCACCGAGCCGACCTCGGGATCGGTGAAGGTCACCCGGGGCACCGCGTGGTACGCCGCCTCGGGACCGTCCTGACCGAGGATGTCCCGGACGCAGATCGCGGCCTGGTACATCGACATGTGGGTGAAGGCACCCTTGCCGGTGATGTCACCGATCGCCCAGAGCCCGTCGGCCACGCGCATCCGGGCGTCGACCTCGACCGCGCGGGCGTCCTCGTCGACGCCGACCGTGTCCAGGCCGATGCCGGCGACGTGCGTGCGGCGTCCCGCGGCGACGAGGAGCTTCTCGGCGGTCAGGGTGTGCTCACCGACCGTCACGGAGAACTGGCCGTCGGCGTAGGCCACCGACCCGACGCTCTCCCCGGTCAGGACCTGGATGCCCTCACCTCCGAACACCTCGGTGAGCAGGGCGCTGGCCTCGGGCTCCTCGGGACCGAGGATCCGCTCACCGACCTCGACCACGCTCACGGTGGTGCCGAAGCGGGAGAAGGCCTGGGCCATCTCGGCGCCGATGGCGCCTCCGCCCAGCACCACCAGCGACCCCGGCGCCTGCTCGGCCTTCACGGCGTCGCGGTTCGTCCAGTAGGGCGTCCCGTCCAGACCATCGATCGGGGGCACGGCGGGCTCGGTGCCGGTGTTGAGCACCACGCCGCGTCGCGCCGTCCAGGTCGTACCGTCCACCTCGACGGCCTTCGGCCCCGCCAGCCGGGCCTCGCCGCGTACGAAGGTCACCCCAGCGGCCTCGAGGCGGTCCACCGCCGCCTGGTCGTCCCAGTCGGTGGTGGCTTCGTCGCGGATCCGGGCGTGCACCGGGGCCCAGTCCGGGCTCACGACGGCCTGGCCGGCGAGTCCCTGGACGCGACGCGCCTCCGCCAGCGAGTCCGCGGCCCTGATCATCATCTTGCTGGGGATGCAGCCGTAGTAGGGGCACTCACCACCCACCAGGTGCCGGTCCACGCCGAGCACGGACAGCCCGGCCTGCGCCAGCTGGGTCGCTACCGACTCGCCGCCCGGGCCGAGCCCGAGCACCACCACGTCCACCATGTTCTCAGTCATGGCACCCACCCTGCCACCTTCGCGGTCCTCGCGGTGGCCGGCCGGGGTCAGGTGATCAGGCGCAGCCGATCTTGTAGGCCTTCTTGGCCACCGCGTTGATGTTCGCGGTACCGGCCCCGCACCGGACGTGCCCGTCGTCCCTCGAGACGTAGGAGCCCCACCGGCCGTACTGCCACTTCACGACGCCGACCGACCCGCTGACCTGTGAGCAGTAGGAGCGCTTCCACTTTCCGTACCCCCGCTTGTTGCCGCGGAACATCACGATCGTGGCGTTCTTCCCGGAGTTGTTCGTCACCTTGTCCTTCACCGTGATCTTTCTGACCTTGGTGTGGCTTCCGGCTGCCGCCAGGGCGAGTCCGAGCTTGGCCTCCCCCTTGGAGATGATCTTGTTCCCCAGCGTGGCGCTCACCTGCGCGTTGAGCTTCACCGAGCCCCGCAGTACGGTGCGCTTGCTCGCCTCCTTGGTGGTCGTCTGGGAGTAACCGGGTGGGGCCGTGAAGGTGGCGAGGTGTGTGACGGAGGCCGCCTGGTGGGCGCTGACCAGCCGACTCTTCTTCGTGTAGGCGCCGTACTGGCAGTACTGGGCTCCGCTCGCGGCCACCACCGCCGACGTCGTGGGGGCGGCCCCGGCGGCCGGTGCGCCGAGCAGGCTTCCGGCGAGGGCCAGGGCGGTGACGCTGGCCAAGCGAGTCAGGTTCATGTCCACGTACTCCCCCGAGTGGGTCCGATAAAGCATGAACTATATGGACACACACCCCAGAGATCGAGCAGTCACCGCAGACTGGTTGGCGAACCGGGCTAGCGTCACCCGCATGAGCCTTCACCTTCCCGACCACACCACCGACCTGCCCAGCGGCGCCTCGATCCCGCGGCTGGGCTTCGGGACCTGGCAGATCCGCGGAGGCGACGCCGTGTCGGCGACGTCGGCCGCCCTCGAGGCCGGCTACCGCCACCTCGACACCGCCACGGTCTACCGCAACGAGACCGAGGTCGGCACGGCGCTCGCCGACAGCGGCGTGGACCGCGCAGAGGTCTTCGTGACCACCAAGTGCACTCCCGACCTCGCGGGCGAGGAGCAGGCCACCATCGAGCGGAGCCTGGAGGCGCTGCGCACCGACCACGTCGACCTCTGGCTGATCCACGCCCCGGCCGACTCGGCACCGGTGCGGCGCTCGATGTGGGAGGCCTTCGTCTCCGCGCAGGAGGCCGGGCTCGCGCGGGACGTCGGCGTCAGCAACTTCTCCCTCCAGCAGATCGACGAACTGGTCTCCGCCACCGGGGTCACCCCCGCGGTCAACCAGATCAAGTGGAGCCCGCTGCTCTTCGACGCCACCGTGGTCGAGGGTCACCGCACCCGCCAAGTCGCCCTCGAGGGCTACAGCGCCCTGCGCGGCGGCACTCTCACCGACCCGACCATCACTGAGGTCGCCGAGCGGCTGGGGCGGACCCCGGCCCAGGTCATCGTCCGCTGGCACCTGCAGCACGCGACGATCGTGATCCCGAAGTCGACCCACGCCGAGAGGATCCGCTCCAACGCCGACGTCGGCGGCTTCGAGCTCACGGCCGAGGACATGGCCGCGCTGGACGCCCTCGGGTCCGCCGCCTGAGTCACAGCGCGTCCGCAGGGGCGGACCGCCGGACGCTCAGCCGAGGATTCTGGCCCCCCGCCGCGGCGGGGGGAGCGAGTTCCTAGGCTGGCGCCATGGCCCACGGCACGCACGACTACGACGACGACCCTCGCAACGACGACATCCTGGTCTGGGTCAACGGAGCGCTGCTGCCGCGGGACCGGGCGACGGTCTCGGTCTTCGACTCGGGCTTCGTGCTCGGCGACGGCGTCTGGGAGGGTCTGCGCGTCCGCGGCGGCCACCCGGCCTTCCTCGAGGCCCACCTCGACCGGCTGTTCTCCGGAGCGCACGCGCTGATGCTCGACGTCGGCCGGACCCGCGAGGAGCTCACCGCCGCGATCTACGAGACGCTGCGCGCCAACGACATGCGCGACGGCGTGCACGTGCGGCTGATGGTCACCCGAGGGGTGAAGCGCACTCCGTACCAGGACCCCCGCCTCACCGTCGGCCCGGCCACCGTGGTCGTCGTCGCCGAGCACAAGGAGCCGATGCCCTCAACCGTTACCGACGGGATCACGCTGTTCACCACCCACGTCCGCCGGGCCACGCCCGACACCTTGGACCCCAAGCTCAACGCACACAGCAAGCTCAACGACGTCACCGCCTGCATCCAGGCCTACACCGCCGGCGCGGACGAGGCGCTGATGCTCGACCCGCAGGGCTTCGTGGCCACCTGTAACAGCACGCACTTCTTCATCGTGGTCGGCACGCCCGAGGAGCCGGAGGTGTGGACCAGCGACGGCCGCTTCTGCCTCGGCGGCATCACCCGCTCGAACGTGCTCGCGATGTGCCGTGACGACGCCCTCCCCGCCCGGGAGACGACCTTCAGCCTCACCGACGTCTACAACGCGCAGGAGGCCTTCGTCACCGGTACGTTCGCCGGTCTAGTCCCCGTGCGCACCGTGGACGGACGCACCCTCGGGACGGGAGCCCGGGGTCCGGTGGTGGAGCGGCTCCAGCGTCGCTACGTCGACCTCGTCGACGCCGACGTCGCCGGCCGTACCGCCCCGTGAGCCGCGACCGGCCGTCGAGCCGCGCCTCGATTCTCGCGCCGGTCAGGCTGGCGGTCTGGTCGGGGCCGCGCAACATCTCCACCGCGCTGATGCGCTCGTGGGAGAACCGGCCGGACACCGTGGTCCTCGACGAGCCCCTCTACGCCAGCTACCTGGCTAGGACCGGGCTGGACCATCCCGGACGCGAGGAGGTCCTGCTCGCCCAGCCCACCGACGTCGACCGGGCCGCCGCGACGCTCTCGGCCCCCTTGCCGACCGGCTGCGTGGTCCAGTACTCCAAGCAGATGGCCCACCACGTCCCGGCCGGGGCCGACCCGACCTGGACGCTGGGGCTGCGCAACGTTCTCCTCGTCCGGGACCCGGGCGAGGTCGTCGCCTCCTACGTCCGCTCCCGAGAGGCGTGCGAGCCCGGCGACCTCGGCCTGCTCCAGCAGGTCCGGCTGCGCGACCTGTGGGAGCAGCACGGCCCGGAGACGCCGGTGATCGACGCGGCAGACTTCCTGGGCGACCCCGAGCTGCACCTGCGCTGGCTGTGCGACTGGGTCGGGGTCGACTTCACCCACGCCATGCTGAGCTGGCCGTCCGGGCCGCGGGCCTCGGACGGGGTGTGGGCGCCGCACTGGTACGACGCGGTGCATGCGTCCACCGGCTTCGCGCCCTGGCGTCCCCGCGAGGTCCGGCTGGACGCGCACGACGCTGCCGTCGCCGAGGCCTGCCGTCCGGCCTACGAGGCCCTGCGCGCGGACCGTCTGCGGCTCTGAGTCCCGACCAGAGGCAGCCTCAGCGGCAGCTCAGTCGGCGACGACCAGCACGGCGGCCTCGTCCAGCCGGACCGTGACCCGGTCGCCGGTCCTGACCACCGGCGCCAGCGTGCGCGGCACTTGGGAGACCACGGTCGGGCCGGCATCGAGCCGGACCGTGACCCGCGAGATGGCGCCCAGGAAGCTGGAGGAGGTCACCTCCCCGTTCGGCTCGCCGTCGGTGCTCACCATCACGGACTCGGGTCGCACCAGGGCGGTCCCCGACCCGTCGGAGACCGAGCCGTCCAGCAGCGGGAGGCGCGACCCGGCGACCTGCGCCCGGCCTCCGGACACCTCGGCCCGCACGCGGTTGCTCAGCCCCACGAACTCGGCGACGAACTGGGTGGCCGGCGCGGTGTAGAGCTCGTGCGGGGTCGCGATCTGCTCCAGGCTGCCGGCGCGCATCACGCCCACCCGGTCGGCCATCGACAGGGCCTCCTCCTGGTCGTGGGTGACGAACAGCGTGGTCGTCCCCACGTCCAGCTGCACCCGACGGATCTCCTCGCGCAGCTGGGCGCGCACCTTGGCGTCCAACGCCGACAGCGGCTCGTCGAGCAGGAGCACCCGCGGCTCGAAGGCCAGCGCCCGAGCCAGCGCGACCCGCTGCTGCTGGCCTCCGGAGAGCTGGTGGGCGTAGCGCTCGCTGAAGCTCTCGAGCCCGACGAGCTCGAGCATCTCCATCGCCCGTTCGCGTCGCTTCCCCGCCCCGACCTTGCGGAGCTTGAGCCCGAACTCGACGTTGGCCCGCGCGGTCATGTGCGGGAAGAGGCTGTAGGCCTGGAAGACCATCCCCATGTCCCGCTTGTTCGCCGAGACTCCCCCCACGTCGTCGCCACCGACCAGCACCCGTCCCGAGGAGGCGTCGTCGAGGCCGGCGACGATGCGCAGGGCCGTGGTCTTGCCGCAGCCCGACGGCCCGAGCAGGGCGACCAGCTCGCCGGGCGCCAGGGTCAGGTCGAGGCCGTCGAGAGCCTTGAACGAGCCGAAGACCCGGGTCAGGCCGTCCAGCCTGACCTCGATCCCGCGGTCGCTCGCGGTGCGCGGTGACGTGCCCGCTGCGGTGTCGGTCATGACTCAACCTCCTGGCGTGGTCGGCGTCCGCCGACGAACGAGATCGTGACGAGCAAAAGGACGCCGAAGATCAGAGCGGCCAGCGAGGTGGCCACGCTGACGTTGGAGTTCTCCAGACCGATCAGGGCGATGACCACCTGCAGGTTGTCGTAGAAGAACAGCGATGCGATGGTGAACTCGCCGAGGACCACGGCGACGGCGAGGAAGCTGGCCGAGAGCAGCGCCGAGGTGATGTTGGGGACGATGACGCGCAGGACCACCGTCGTCCAGCTGGCCCCGAGGCTGCGGGCCGCCTCGGAGAGCGTCTTCACGTCGATCGCGGCGAGGCCGGCGTCCAGCGCGCGGTAGCAGTAGGGCAGCACGAGCACGATGTAGACGAACGTCAGGGCCAGCGGACCCGTGGTCACCAGGTAGTTGACCCAGCTCATCACGTTGTCCAGCCCGACCACGAGCACGATGGCCGGAATCGTCAGCGGCAGCAGGCACAAGAACTCCACCAGGCGCACCGCCCAGGGGAGCCGGATCCGGATCCAGATCATCGTGGGCACGAGCAGCAGCAGCATCCCCAGCACGGTCAGCCCGGCCAGCTCCAGCGAGGTCACGATCGCGTGGCGCAGCTGGTCGTTGGCGACGATCGCCTTCCACGAGTTGAAGGCGCTGCGGTTCTGCGGGGTGATCCGGACGCTGTAGGCGAACATCGAGACCAGCGGCAGGGCGAAGAGGCCACCGACCACCAGCAGGACCGCCCACCGGGTGAGCCTCTGCTGGCGCGCTCGCGTCGTCGCGCTCATCGCAGCCACCTCGACGTGCGACGTTGCAGGAGCACGTAGCCGGTCATCACCAGGGCCACGATGAGCACCATCTCGACCGCGAGCGAGGCGGCCAGGTTGCCTCGGGCCAGCCCGATCTCGTTACCCAGGGAGTCCCCGATCTTCAGCGACAGCAGCGGCGACCCCTGGTTGACCAGGGCCCGCGCCGTGGCGTAGGTCGCGAAGGCGTTGGCGAACAGCAGCAGGGCCGAGCCGAGGAAGGCGGGGGCTAGCAAGGGGAAGCCGACGTGGCGCCAGTACGCCCACGTCGAGGCCCCGAGGGTGTCGGCCGCCTCGCGCCACTGCGGACGGATCCCGTCGAGCGCGGGCAGGAAGACGATGACCATCAGCGGGACCTGGAAGTAGGTGTAGACGAGCATCAGGCCCTTGAGCGAGAACAGCCAGCGGGTGTCGCTGAGTCCCAGCAGCTGGGTGACCACGCCGGTGTTGCCGACCGTGGCGATGAAGGCGAACGCGAGCGCGACACCGCCGAACTGCGCGAGGACGCCGCAGATGCTCGTCACGAACCGGCGCAGCACCCCGGTGGGGCTCGCCGTGGAGACGACGTACGCGACGCCACCGCCGACGACCGCGCCGACCAGGGCGGTCGCGAAGGACAGCACCAGCGTGTCGCGGGTGATCGAGAGGATCGGGGCCGCGCCCAGACGACGGAAGGCGTCGAGGGTGAACCCACCCGTGGCGGGGTCGCCGCGGAACGCGCTGACGAACACCACCACGGTGGGCACGACGAGGAAGATCCCGGCGTAGAGCAGAAACGGCACGAGCCCGAGGCTCGGGCCGATCCTGCGCGGCACGGTGGACCGGTGGGACACCGACGCTCCGCTCAGCCCGTCGCCTCCGCCCAGTGGTCGGCCAGGTAGGTCGCGGCCGCGGCGGCCTGGTCGGCCGTCGGGAAGACGGGCTCCCCGTCGACCGGCGGCAGCGCGTCGTACAGCTTCTGGTCAATCGTCCCGGCCTCGACCATCGCGTCAGCACGGATCGGGCGGGCGCCGCCGGCCAGCCACAGGTTCTGACCCTCGTCGGAGTACAGGAACTCCTGCCACAGCCGCGCGGCGTTCGGGTGCGGGGCGTCCGCGTTGATCGCCTGGAAGTAGTAGCCGCCGACGACGGCGTTGTCGGGGACCATCACCTTCCACGAGGGCAGCTGCTTGGTCTCGGCCGCGTTGAGGTAGTCCCAGTCGATGACCACCGCGGTCTGTCCGGACTCGATGGTGGCCGGGGTGACGTCGACCGGGATGAGCGACCCGGCCCCGTTGAGCTTCTTGTAGTAGGCGACGCCGGGGGCGACGTCGTCGACCGAGCCGCCGTTGGCCAGCGCGGCCATCAGGACTCCGTTGAGCCCCGAGCCCGAGGTGGTGGGGTCACCGTTCAGCGCGACCTTGCCCTTGTACTCGGCCTTGGTGAGGTCGTCGAGGCTGGTCACCTCGGGGACGACGTCGCTGTCGTAGCCCACCGACATGAAGCCGCCGTAGTCGTTGACCCACTTGCCGTCGGCGTCCTTGTTGTCCTCGGGGATGTCGTCCCAGGTCTGGACCTGGTACGGCGCGAACATGTCGGTGTTGGCCAGGGCGACCGCCTGGGAGAGGTCGAACACGTCCGGGGCGGACTTCTGACCCGCCAGGCGCTTGGCCGTGTCGATCTCGGTCTGGCTGTCGGTGTCCGGCAGCTTGGAGTTGACCTTGATGTCGTACTTGTCGCTGAACGCGGAGATGATGTTGCCGTAGTTGGCCCACGTGGGCGGGAGGGCGATGACGTTGAGCTCGCCCTCCTTCTGCGCGTCCGCGACCAGCGTGTCCATGTAGTCCGCGGACGACTCTCCGCTGGCGCCGGTGTTGTCCGAGCCGGCGGCGTCGTTGGTCTGGGTCGGTGCTGCGCACCCGGCCAGGGTCACGGCGACCGCGAGTGCGGCGACGCCGAGTCCAGGAATCGATCTCTTCACGGGTTCTCCTTCGTTGGTCCTGATCGGACCGTAGCCCACCAGGACCTCCCACGGCCCGATCAAGGCGCGACGCGCGGGCAGACGTCTGGTGAACGGACGCCGACGCCGCACCGGCTAGACCGCGGTGATCGAGACGCGGTTGCGCACGATGGCGCCCAGAACGCCGTTGACGAAGTTCGGCGACTCGTCGGTGGAGAGATCGCGCACCA
>JBBPYL010000033.1:0-15175 GCA_038199935.1 Propionibacteriales bacterium
AGGACTGGGTCGAGCCTCTGCGTGCGCTACGAGAGGCGTCTCCGGATGTGGTCGTCGTCGGACTCGGCGCCCCACGTGAGATGTCGTGGTGTCATCAGCACCTCGACGATCTCCCCACCGCGCTGCTGCTGACCTGCGGCGGGTGGTTTGGCCATCTCACCGGAGGTGAGAAGCGTGCGCCCCGCATCCTTCGCCGCTCGGGGATCGAGTGGATCGCACGACTGGCCCAGGCACCCACGCGGCTGGGTCCCCGGTACGTCAGAGGCGTCTGGTCGACGGGTGTCCTGGCTATCTCGACTCTCCTCACGCGCCGTACTGCCTAGAACACGCCCGGGCTACGAGAGTGGAGGACCCGTCGCTGTGGCTGCTCGTGCTCCTTGGGCTGGCCGGGCTCACCGCGGGCTTCGTGGACGCCGTGGTCGGGGGTGGTGGCCTCGTCCAGCTGCCCGCCCTGCTGCTCGGTCTCCCCGGAGCAAGCCCGGTGCAGATCCTGGCCACCAACAAGCTGGGTTCGGTCTGCGGGACCACGGCGAGCTCACTGACCTACTACCGCCGGGTCCGCCCGGACCCGCGGACGTTCCTGCCGCTCATGGTCTTCGCATTCTGCGGCTCGGCGGCGGGTGCGGTGGTGGCTTCCTTCCTGCCCCGCGCCGCCTTCGACCCGATCGTGCTGGTCGTGCTCGTGGTCGTCGGCGGGTACGTCGTGCTCAAGCCCGACCTCGGCAGCGTGACGGACCTGCGCTTCGCGGGCGGGAGGCACACCGTCGCGGCCATCGGCGCCGGACTGGTGATCGGATTCTACGACGGCGCGCTGGGTCCCGGGACAGGCTCGTTCTTCGTCTTCGCGCTGGTCGGCCTGCTCGGCTACAACTTTCTGGAGGCCTCCGCCAAGGCCAAGATGGCGAACTGGGCCACGAACGTCGCCGCACTGTGCGTCTTCGTCCCCCAGGGGGCCGTGCTGTGGAAGGTCGGCCTCGTGATGGGCGGCGCCAACCTGCTCGGCGCCTACCTCGGGGCGCGCACCGCCGTCTCCCGGGGCAGCGGGTTCGTCCGGGTCTTCTTCATCATGATCGTCTCGGCCTTCGTGCTGAAGATCGGCGCCGACGTGCTCCGCGCCCTGCTCTGAGCTCCACCGAGGTTGTCCACCCGGCCGCCGCGAGGAACCGTCGCCGCTAGATTGGTGGTCATGAGTGTCAAGGTCGACCTGGACGAGCTGTCGGGCCAGCTGGACGCCTACCGGTTCGGATACCTGATCACCGTGAGCGAGGACCTGCGGGCCCACACCGTCGCGGTCCATCCTGTCCTGGCCGACGGTGTGGTCCGGGTCGACCGACTCGGGCGCCGGACCCGCGAGAATCTGGTCGCCCGTCCGGCCGTCAGCCTCGTGTGGCCACCGCACGAGGAAGGTGGCTACACGCTCATCGTCGACGCGCGCGCCACCGTGACCGAGGACGGCGCAGACCTGGAGCCCGAGCACGCGGTCCTGCACCGTCCGGCGTAGCCCTCGGACGCCGCCGGGGGATCGGCCGGCGAGGCGACCGCGACCAGCGGCTGCGGCCAGAGTTCCGTCATACGTCGCAGTGGGTGACCCTGGTCGACCCCGGTGGGCGGCAGTACTGCGTCACCGGCCGTCCGGTCGCGGAAGGCTGAGGCGTCCCAGGGCGTTCCGGACCAGCTCCTCGGGCAGCTTGAGCACCTCCCGATCGTAGGTGAGCAGGCCGTTGACCTCGTCCTCGACGTCGCTGAGCTGGGTGTAGACGGTGGCGGCCAGACCCTCGGCCACGGCGGGACCCAGCTGGTCGCGGTGCAGCGCGGTGAACCAGCCGCCGAGCTCGGCGGCGGATCCCGAGCGTCGGTAGCCGTGGACGTCGTCCCCCCAGACGTGGCCCTCGACGGCCAGGGCCCGACCTCCGTACTCGGTCAGGGCCAGTGCTCGTCGGTCGCGACGCCGGCGGCGTGGGACCGTGAAGGGGCGACCGTAGACGTGCAGGCTGTGCAGGTCGCCCACACCCTGGTCGTGCCAGCCGCTCGCATGGTCCACGAGTCTGGTCGGATCGACCTCCCGCAGCTCGGCGGCGACCCGGCGGGCGTCGAACTGGCCCCAGCCCTCGTTGAAGGGGACCCAGAGGGCCAGCGAGACCACCGCGTCCAGCGTCTCGACGCAGTCGCGGAGCTCGGCGCGGAACTGGTCGCGCCCGGCGGGGTCGGACCGCCCGAGCACCGCGCGCCAGGTGTCCCGGAGCCGGACAGGCCAGCGACCGGGCGAGGTCACCGCGGCCGTGCGGTAGCGTTCGCCGCCGTTGACCAGGTCCTGCCAGACGAGCATCCCCAGCCGGTCGCAGTGGGCGTACCAGCGCAGCGGCTCGATCTTGACGTGCTTGCGCAGCACGGCGAAGCCGAGGCGCTTCATCGTGGCGATGTCGTACTGCATCGCCGCGTCGGAGGGCGCGGTCATCAGGCCGTCGGGCCAGTAGCCCTGGTCGAGGACCCCGACGTGGGTCAGCGGCTCGCCGTTGAGGGTCAGTCGAGGGTGTCCGGCCCCGTCGAGGCTGACCCCGAACGTACGGAGGCCGGCGTACGAGGTCACCCGGTCCTCGCCGAGCGTGACCTCCAGGTCGTACAGGAACGGGTCGTCAGGGGACCAGGGTCGGATCAGGGTCAACGGGATGCGCAGCGGCACGCCCGGCCGCCCCTGGGCCACCCCCACCTTCGCGCCGTCGGCCAGGACCCGCACGATCGCGGTGTCACCCGGGGGGCGGTCAGCCGAGGTGGCGTGCACGGTGACCTCCAGGGCCGCGTCGTCCAGCAGCGGGACCAGGGTCAGCCGATCGACGTACGTCGCGGGCACCGACTCGGCCCACACGGTCTGCCAGATGCCGGACTGCGCGGTGTACCAGATGCCGCCGCGGGCCAGCCGCTGCTTCCCGCTGCTCGGCCCGCGGTTGTTGCTGAGGTCGCGGACCCGGACGACCAGGGAGCTGGTGGTCGCACCCAGGACGTCGGTCAAGTCGGCGGTGAAGGGCAGGTATCCGCCCTCGTGGTGCGCGACCTCGGCCCCGTCGCACCACACGGTGGCTGACTGGTCGACGGCCCCGAAGTGCAGGAGCAGCCGCTGACCGGCGGCGTGGAATCCCTCCGGCAGGGTCAGGGTGCGACGGTACCAGAGCAGCTGGTCGGGCTGGAGCTGGCGACGTACCCCGGACAGCGGAGCCTCGGGTGAGAACGGGACCAGGATCGAGCCGTCCCAGGTGTCCGGCGGACCGGCGTCCAGTGCGGTGATCGCGTAGTCCCACCAGCCGTTGAGGTTGAGATAGGAGCTGCGGACCAGCTGCGGTCGTGGGTACTCGGGCAGCACGTCGTCAGGGTCGAGCCCCCGGCCCCAGCGGGTGAGCATCTCCGGCACGACCCGACCCTAGGCCGCGACCACCTGGCCCGGACAGAGCGGTCGCCAGGAACCCACCTCGACGGTGGGCGCCTGGCGACGTCGCGCGCTGCGGGTCGAGTCAGGCCGACGACTTGTTGCGGCCGCCGAGGCCCTCGAAGACACCGATGAGCAGGACGGCGGCGATGATGGCGATCACCGCGCCGATGATGTTGAGCTCGAAGATGCCGCCGCTGCCGATCAGGTTGGCGATCACGCCGCCGATGACGGAGCCGGCGAGGCCGAGCAGAAGCGTCATCAGCAGGCTGAGGTTCTGCTTGCCCGGCTTGATCAGCCGCGCGAGAACTCCGACGACGAGGCCGAAGACGATGAATCCGATCATGGTGGTGCTACTCCTTGCGTCAGTGGTCCCCCGGTCTGTCTCCACTGTGTCTGCGATCGCGGCCCAGGGCAAACCACCGCACCGGTCTGTCTGGGGCGAAAACCCGCGGGACGCGTCACAATCCCGCACAGCCACCGTTGTGGTCACGGCGTCTGCCCGGTGATAGTGACAATCCCGCACAGCCACCGTTGTGGTTACCGGACGGCTCAGACGTCGGCCGGGAAGGGCACCCCGGTGGCGCTGTGGCAGCGGTAGCCGAACGGGTTCTTGGCCAGGTACTGCTGGTGGACGTCCTCGGCGTAGTAGTAGGTCCCGGCCGGCGCGATCTCGGTCGTCACCGAGCCGTAGCCCCGCTCGCTGACGGCCGGACCGTAGGCGGCCTTGAGCTGCGCGGCGACCTCGGCCTGTTCGGGTGAGGTGGTGTAGATCGCCGAGCGGTACTGCGTCCCGACGTCGTTGCCCTGACGCATGACCTGGGTTGGGTCGTGCATCACGAAGAACGCGCGGACGAGGTCGGCGTAGGAGACGGTCGCGGGGTCGTAGACCACCCGGACGGCCTCGGTGTGCCCGGTCTGGCCCGAGCAGACCTGCTCGTACGAGGGGTGTGGGGTCGTGCCTCCGGCGTAGCCGACCGACGTCGACCAGACCCCGGGCATCTTCCAGTAGATCTCCTCCGCGCCCCAGAAGCAGCCGAGGCCGAAGACCGCGACCTCGAAGCCGTCGGGGATCTCCGACTCGGGGGTCACCACCGGGGCGTCGAGGACGACGTGCTCCTCGGCCAGGGTGAACCACTGCTCGGTCCTGCCCCGCAGGGCCTGGTCGGCGGTGGGCAGCTGGGTCTTGTGGCGGCTGAACAGCACGGTCACTCCTAGGACGTCATCGGGGTCGGTCATCAGGCACAACGATCACCGGGCCCGGATGCTTCCCGTTGGAGCAGCCCGCCTGGAGGTTCAGCCCGCGCGGTCTACGCTCGCGGGGTGAGTGACCAGACCCAGCACGACCATGTCCAGAAGGCCGGCTTCGCGACGCGCGCCATCCACGCCGGCTACGAGCCCGACCCGACCACCGGCGCGGTGATCCCGCCGATCTTCGCCACCAGCACCTACAAGCAGGACGGGGTCGGCGGGCTCCGCGGTGGCTACGAGTACTCCCGCTCGGCCAACCCGACCCGGACGGCGCTCGAGGGCAACCTCGCCGCGCTCGAGGAGGGGGAGCGGGCCTTCGCCTTCGCCAGTGGTCTCGCCGCTGAGCACACGCTGCTGGCGGCCTTGTGCCGACCCGGTGACCACGTGGTCATCCCCGACGACGCGTACGGCGGCAGCTACCGTCTGTTCGCCCAGGTCGAGCAGCCGTGGGGCCTCGAGCACACCCCCGTGCCGGTGTGGGACCTGGCCGCGATCGGCGACGCGGTGCGGCCCGGGAAGACGAAGATCATCTGGCTGGAGACGCCGACCAACCCGATGCTGACCATCGGCGACATCGAGGCGACCGCGGCTCTGGCCCACGACGCCGGTGCTCTGCTCGTCGTGGACAACACCTTCGCCTCCCCGTACCTCCAGCAGCCTCTGACCCTCGGTGCGGACGTCGTCGTGCACTCCACCACGAAGTACTGCGGCGGCCACTCCGACGTGGTCGGCGGGGCCCTGGTGGTCAAGGACCTCGACGTCGCGGAGCGGGTCGCCTTCCACCAGAACGCGATCGGGGCGGTGGCCGGACCCTTCGACGCCTGGCTCACCCTGCGCGGCCTGAAGACGCTGGCGCTGCGGATGGAGCGGCACAGTGACAACGCCGAGCAGGTCGTGGAGTTCCTGCGCCACCACGCCGGTGTCGCCGAGGTGATCTACCCCGGTCTGAGCGACCATCCCGGGCACGAGGTGGCTCGGCGCCAGATGCGCCGGTTCGGCGGGATCGTCTCCTTCCGGGTCGCCGCCGGCGAGTCCGCCGCCCTGGAGGTCTGCGACCGGACCCGGGTCTTCACCCTGGCCGAGTCGCTCGGCGGGATCGAGTCCCTGATCGAGCACCCGGGGCGGATGACGCACTCCTCGGTGGCCGGGACGGCCCTGGAGGTGCCCTCGGACCTGATCCGGCTCTCGGTCGGCATCGAGACCGGAGACGACCTCGTCGCCGACCTCGACCAGGCCCTGGGGGGGTGAGCTCCGACGCTCGAGCCGTCGGGCACCCGCTGATCGTCTGCGTGGACTTCGGGTCCACCTTCACCAAGGCCGCGCTGGTCGACGTGGAACGGGGCCTGCTCGTGGCCACGGCCAGCCACCGGACGACGGTCGACACCGACGTGCTCGAGGGCTGGGTCGGCTGCCTCGCCGACCTGGTCCGGACCGAGCCGCGGGCCCAGAGCGCACCGGTGCGCGCCTGCTCCTCGGCCGGGGGCGGACTGCGGATCGCGGTGGTCGGCAACGAGGAGCTCGTCACCTCCGAGGCCGGACGACGGGTGGCGCTGTCCAGCGGGGGCCACGTCGTCGCGGTCGTCTCCGGCGGGCTGGACGAGGCTGGGCTCGCGGCCCTGACGCAGGCTCGCGTCGACGTGGTGCTTCTCGTCGGCGGCACCGACGGGGGCGACACCGACTCGGTGCGGCGCTCCGCCGCCACGCTGGCCGCCGCGACCTGGACCGGTCCGGTGGTGGTCGCCGGCAACGTCGACGCCCGGGATGAGGTCGCGGGGCTGCTCGGCGCCGCCGGGACGCCCCACGTGCTGGCCGACAACGTGGTCCCGCAGATCGGCGTGCTCGCCCCAGCCTCGGCGCGGACGGCGATCCGCGAGGTCTTCCTGCGGCACGTCATCGGCGGCAAGCACCTCTCCCGCAGCGGCGACTTCGCCGCGATGGTCCGGGGCGCGACCCCCGACGTCGTGCTGACCGGCGTGGAGCTGTTGGCCCGCGGCGTCGACGCGGCTCACCCCGGGGCGGGGGACGTGGTCGTGGTCGACGTCGGTGGCGCCACCACCGACGTGCCCTCCGTGGTGGAGGTCGACCCCGAGGAGTCCCGGCTCTCGCGGCAGGTGGTGGCCACGACCCCGGTCACGCGCACGGTCGAGGGGGACCTGGGCATGCGCTGGAGCGCAGTGACGACGATCGAGCAGGGCGTCCGCGACGGGCTGGTCGACGAGGCAGAGGCCGAGGGCCTGCGGACGGCCGCCCGCAGGCGGGGAGCGGACCCTGCCCTGGTCCCCGCCGAGATGACCGAGCGCGCGCTGGACGCCCGTATCGCCTCGGTGGCGGTGGCCGTGGCGCTTCGCCGTCACGCCGGCCGCTCCCAGGTCGTGTTCGGCCCCGACGGCCGGGTGGTCGAGCGGACCGGCAAGGACCTCCGCGCGATCAGCGTGCTGGTCGGGTCGGGCGGAGTCCTGCGGCACAGTGACCACCCCGAGGGGATCCTGGGTGGACCGGGTGGACCTAGTGGACCGGGCGTCGGTTGGCAGCTCCCCGAGTCGCCTCGGCTGATCGTCGACCGGGACTGCGTGCTGGCTGCGGCCGGACTGCTGGCCGTGGACCACCCGCGGGCCGCGTACGCGCTGCTGGGTGCCCTGCGCTGAGATCGAGCCCGGCCCGGGCGGGGTGCGGGTCCGGTCGAATAGATTGAGCCCATGGCTGTGGGTGACGGGCGGGAAACGGGGGCGGCTGACGCCGACCGAGGGCAGGTGAGCCCGGGGGGGCCGGACTCGACCGGCGTGTCGGGACGGTTCCGACAGCTCGCCGCGAGCAGGCGGGCCCGGTCTGAGGAACGCTTCGCCGAGCGCTTCAGCCGCCAGTGGAGCCAGGTGCGCCCCGAGCGGGGACCGGCTCCCCAGCCGGTCATCGTCCACGAGCCCTCCAACCTGACCCGCGCTCAGGTGCCGTGGGCCTTCGACCTCGCGGCCGCCTGGTCCTGGCGGCTCCTGGTCATCGCCGGTGCGGGCTACATCGTCTTCTACCTGGTCACCCGCTTCTCGGTGATCTTCCTGCCGCTGGCCATCGCTCTGCTCCTCACCGCCCTGACCGCGCCCGTCGTGCACCACGCCCAGCGGCTCCGAGTGCCTCGGCAGCTCGCCTCGGCGGTGGTCGTGCTGGGCGGCCTCGGCTTGGTCGTCCTGCTGCTGACCTTCGTGGGGACCCAGGTCTCCAGCGGGGTCTCGGACCTGTCCAACCAGGTGGTCAGTGGGCTGGAACAGATCCGGCGCTGGCTGCGGGACGGTCCGCTGCAGGCCAGCGACTCCCAGATCAACGACTACATCCAGCAGGCCCAGGCGCTGGTGACCAACTCCAGCGACGAGATGGTCAGCCGGGTCACCGAGGTCGGCACGACCATCGGGCACATCGTCGCCGGCTTCTTCATCGTGCTCTTCTCCAGCTACTTCTTCCTCGCCGACGGCGGGCGGATCTGGGCCTGGGTGGTGCGCCTGTTCCCCCGGGCCGCCCGCGTCCGCGCCGACGAGTCCGGCCGGGTCGCCTGGCACTCGCTGACCCAGTTCGTCCGGGCGACGGTGATCATCGCCTTCGCCGACGCGGTGGGGATCGTCGCGGTGGCGCTGGTGCTAAACGTGCCGTTCGCCACTGCCATCGGCGTGCTGGTCTTCCTCGGTGCGTTCATCCCGATGGTCGGTGCCACCCTGTCCGGCCTGGTGGCCATCCTGGTCGCCTTGGTCGCCCAGGGACCGTTCGTGGCCCTGCTCATGCTGGCCGGAGTGATCGCCGTCCAGCAGATCGAGGCCCACGTGCTCCAGCCCTTCCTGACCGGCCGCTTCGTCTCGCTCCACCCGCTGGGCGTCATCGTGGCCATCGGCATCGGCGTCCTGACCGGCGGCATCGCCGGGGCGCTGCTGGCGGTGCCGCTGACCGCGGCGCTGAACTCGGTCGTCCAGCACCTCGCCAACTACACCGAGGTGGGCGACTCCGTCGAGGAGGCCGACGAGGGTGATCCGGCGACGGCCTGAGGCACCGGCTGTCCGCCGGGGACGCTCGGGGCCTCACCCTCGGCGGCCCCCACGGGGGCGTGCCCGTCCTCGCGCGTCGGTCCGGGCTCGGGCGTGACCCGCTCGCCGAGCGGAACCTCCTTGAGGAAGGTCGCGACGACGAAGGCGATCAGCACCAGCGGCACCGCGGTGAGGAACACGTCGTGCAGGGAGCTGCTGAAGGCTCCGGTGACCACCTCGCGCACGGCGGCCGGCAGCGAGGCGATGGCCTGCACGTTGTTGGAGACCTCCTCCAGGTTGGCCGGCGGCGTGGTGCCGGCGGGCAGGGCGGCGGTGGCGTCGGCCAGGTGCACGCTGAGCCGGCTGGCGAGGATCGCACCGAAGAGCGCGGTACCGAAGGAGCCGCCCATCTGCCGGAAGAACGTCACCGAGCTGGTGGCCACGCCCATGTCGGCGCGGTCGACCGAGTTCTGCACGATGACCACGAGCACCTGCAGAGTCAGCCCCAGGCCGAGCCCAAGGACGTACATCGACAGGCCGGCGTACCAGTACGGGGTGTCGCTGGTCAGGCGGGAGAGCATCACCAGCGCGGCCGCCACCGTGAGCGCGCCGACCATCGGGAACGGCTTGTAGCGGCCGGTGCGGGTCATGATCTGGCCGGCGCCGATCGAGGTGGTGAAGATGCCGACGACCATGGGCAGCATGGCCAGGCCGGACCGGGTCGGGCTCATGCCGTCGACGACCTGGAGGTAGACGGGTAGGAAGATCATCGACCCGAACATGGCGATACCGATCAGGAAACCGAACCCGTTCGCGATCGAGAAGGTGGAGTTCGCGAAGAGGCGCATCGGGATGATCGGCTCGACCGCGCGGAACTCGACGAGGATGAAGACGCCGGTCAGGACGAAACCGCCGATCAGCAGGGCCAGGGCCGTGCCCGAGAGCCAGCCGAGGTCCGGTCCGGCCCAGGCGGTGTAGAGCAGGAACGAGGAGACCGCGCCGACGACCACGGCGGCACCGAGGTAGTCAATGGTGTGCTCGCGGCGGACGTGCGGGATCTTCAGGGCGGAGGAGGTCACGACCAGGGCGCCCAGGCCCAGGGGGACGTTCATGAAGAAGATCCACTCCCAACCGGGCCCGTCGGCGAAGAAGCCGCCGAGCACGGGGCCGAGCACCGAGGAGGTGCCGAAGACGGCGGCGAAGTATCCCTGGTAGCGCCCGCGTTCACGCGGCGGCACCACGTCGCCGATGGTGGCCAGGGCCAGCGACATCAGGCCACCGCCGCCGAGGCCCTGGACGGCCCGGAACGCGATGAGCTGGTCGATGTTGGCCGAGAATCCGGCCAGGACCGAGCCGATGAGGAAGGTGACGATGGCGATCTGGAAGAGCAGGCGACGTCCGTAGAGGTCGGAGATCTTGCCCCACAGAGGAGTGGAGGAGGTGGCGGTCAGCAGGTACGCCGTGACCACCCAGGAGAGCTTGTCCAGGCCGCCGAGCTCGGAGGTGATCCGGGGCAGCGCCGTACCGACGATGCTCTGGTCCAGGGCGGCGAGGAACATGCCGACCATCAGGCCCGCCATCACCACCAGGATCTGCCGGTGGCTGAGGTAGCCCTGGCTGTCCGCGGTCACGGTCCGGGGGGGCCGGTTGGTTCGAGGGGAGCGGAGGCTCATGCGTGGTCCTGGTTCTCGTGGGCGTTCTCATGGGCGGTGTTCAGGTCGTGGGTCAGTCGGTTCAGCAGGAGCCGCAGCGTCTCGCGGTCGGCGGCGTCCCAGTCGGTCAGCCAGCCGGCGATCAGCTCCCGGCGTCGCTGGGCCCCTCGGGACAGGGTGCTCGAGCCCTCGGGGTTCAGCGCGACGCGCGTCGCGCGGCGGTCGTGCGGGTCGACGGTGCGCTCGACCAGGTGACGGTCCTCCAGGGATGCGACCTGGCGACTGACGGTGGAGGCGTCGAGGTGGACCCGGTCGGCCAGCGCGGAGACCCGCAGAGCGCCGTGGTGGGCGAGTGTCTTCATCAGGGTGATCGACGTGAGCTCGAGCTCGTCGTCGGGCAGCCGCTGTCGCAGGCGGCGCCCCATCGAGACCATCGCGGTGAGCACGGCGTCCTCGGTCGTGGCCGGCACGGGGTCGAGCTGCGGAGCCAGGGACATCGAATGCATGGCCCAAGCATACAACAGGATGTGTGGGGCATACAACTTGTTAGGCGTCACAGGCAGGGCCGAGGCCCCGGTTAGGCTGAGCGGCATGGACGTCGCCCTGCCCACCCTTGCGGACATCGAGCAGGCTCGGGCGGCTCTGGAGGGGGTGGCGATCTACACCCCGATGCAGACGTCGCGCTGGCTCTCCACGCTGGCCGGGGGACCGGTGCTGATCAAGGCCGAGAACCTCCAGCGGACCGGCTCGTTCAAGATCCGCGGCGCCTACCTGCGGATGTCGCGACTCTCCCCCGACGAGCGGGCCAAGGGCGTCGTCGCAGCCAGTGCCGGAAACCACGCCCAGGGGGTGGCCCTCGCCGCCCAGATGCTCGGCATCAAGGCCACGGTGTTCATGCCCGAGGGTGCCCCGATCCCCAAGGAGAACGCCACCCGGGGGTACGGCGCCCACGTGGTCTTCCACGGGCAGAACATCGACCAGGCCCTGGTCGCGGCGCGGGCCTTCGAGGAGGAGACCGGAGCGGTTCTTATCCATCCCTTCGACCACGCCGACGTCGTCACCGGGCAGGGAACCTGCGGCTTGGAGATCCTCGAGCAGTGCCCCGACGTGCGGACGGTCATCGTCCCGACGGGGGGAGGAGGCTTCCTGGCCGGCATCGCCACCGCGGTCAAGGCCAAGCGCCCCGACGTGCGGGTGGTCGGCGTTCAGGCGGCGGGAGCGGCAGCGTTTCCGGCCTCGCTGGCCCACGGCAAGCCGGTGGCGCTGGACGAGATGGCCACGATGGCCGACGGCATCGCAGTCGGCCGGCCCGGAGACATCCCCTTCGCGGCCGTCGTGGCCCACGTCGACGAGATGCTCACCGTCTCCGAGGAGTCACTCTCCCAGGCCCTGCTGATGCTTCTCGAGCGGGCCAAGCTGGTCGTCGAGCCGGCCGGCACCGCCGCAGTGGCCGCCCTGCTCGACGAACCGCACCGCTTCGAGACGCCGGCCGTGGTCGTGCTCTCGGGAGGCAACGTCGACCCGCTGCTGCTGATGAACGTGATCCGGCACGGGATGGCGGCGGCGGGACGATACCTGTTCTTCCGGGTCCGCATCCCCGACCTGCCCGGTGGGCTGGCGCGACTGCTGGCCGACCTCGCCGACGCCAAGGCCAACGTCCTCGACGTGGTGCACCAGCGCACCTCGACCCGGTTGATGCTCGACGAGGTGGAGGTGGCGCTGCAGGTGGAGACGCGGGGTGCGGACCACGCCCAGCGGGTGCTCGGACGGCTCCGGGAGCACGGCTACGACGTGCTCGAGGAGTCGTTGAGCGCGTCGATGCGCTCCGATCAGCCGGTGTAGGGCACGGCGTCGACGATCTCCACCTGGAGGATCTTGCCGTTGGGTGCCTCGTAGGAGACGGTCTCGCCCTTTTGGTGGCCGATGATGGCCGAGCCCAGGGGGCTCTGCGGGGAGTAGACGCGCAGGGCGTCGTCCTCCATCTCGCGGGCGCCGAGCAGGAAGGTCTCCACGTCGTCGTCGGAGTCGCCGGAGAACTTGTAGGTCACCTTCATGCCCGGCTCGACCACGCCGTTGTCGGCCGGGGTCTCGCCGACCTCGGCCCGGCGGAGCATGTCTTCGAGCTGGCGGATCCGGGCCTCGGTCTTGCCCTGCTCCTCGCGGGCCGCGTGGTAGCCGCCGTTCTCCTTGAGGTCGCCCTCGTCGCGCGCGGCGCTGATTCGGTCCACGATCTCCTGCCGGACGGGGCCCTTGAGGTGGGTGAGCTCCGCCTGGAGCTTGTCGAAGGCGTCCTGGGTCAGCCAGATCACGGTGGTGTCGGTGGACTGCGTCACGGTGCGGATCTCCTGTGGTGGAGGAAGTGGGGCCAGAAAACAGATCGGCCCGCGCACGCCGCTGCGACGAGGCCGTGGGGGCGCGCGGGCCAAAACAAGGATCTTACCAACCGGCCCCCGTGCGGGACCAATCCTCGCCGGTGGCCGCCTCAGCGAGGGCGGTCCTGTCCCGGCGCGGTGCAGCCGACCATCTCCACCGAGGTCGCCGCCCGCTCGGTGCGTACCGTGCGGGCCAGCGTGCTCTGGGTGGTCCCTCCGGGCCCGACCGGGACGTTGAGCTCGCCGACGACGGAGTGGTCCGCGGCGAAGGCCCGGACCACGCAGCGGGCGGTCACCTCGGTGCTGCGGCGTACGACGGTGAACCGGGTGGAGACCTGGTGGTTCCCGGCCGTGGAGTAGAAGACCAGGTTGGACCGGACCATCGGACGGCCCTCCACCGACACGACCCAGGCGATCCAGCCGCCGGCCACCAGACCCAGCACCGCCACCAGTGCGACCACGAGGCGTCGTCGGCCCGGACGGGCGGTGCCGTACCGCTGCGCCAGAGCGGCGCTGTCCATGGCGCCGGGGGACTCGGGAGCGCTCATGTCGCCCATCCTAGGATTGGGTCCATGCTCCGGTTGATGCACGTGCACGCCCACCCTGACGACGAGTCGAGCAAGGGTGCGGCCAGCACGGCGAAGTACGTCGCCGAAGGGGTCGACGTGCACGTCGTCACCTGCACCGGGGGCGAGCGAGGCTCCATCTTGAACCCAAAGATGGACCGTCCCGACGTGCTGGAGCGGATGAGCGAGGTGCGACGTGAGGAGATGGACCGTGCCCGCGAGATCCTCGGCGTGACCCAGGACTGGCTCGGCTTCACCGACTCCGGCTGGCCGGGGGGGGACCCGAAGCCGCCACTGCCTGAGGGCTGCTTCGCGCTCGTCCCGGTCGAGGAGGCCGCCGAGCCGCTGGTCAGGCTGATCCGGCGGTTCAAGCCGCACGTGATGACCACCTACGACGAGAACGGCGGCTACCCGCACCCGGACCACATCATGTGCCACACGGTGAGCGTGGCCGCCTTCGAGGCGGCCGGTGACCCCGAGCGGTACCCCGATGCTGGCGAGCCGTGGCAGCCGCTGAAGCTCTACTACCACCACGGGTTCCACCGCGAGCGCACCGTGGCCCTGCACGACGCCATGCAAGCCGCGGGGTTGGAGTCCCCGTACGCCGAGCGGCTCGTCGATTGGAAGCCGGACCCGGCGCACGACGCCCGGATCACCACGAAGGTGCCCTGCGCGGAGTACTTCGGGGTCCGGGATCTCGCCCTGCTGGCCCACGCCACCCAGATCGATCCCGAGGGCGCCTGGTTCGCCTGCCCGCTCGAGGTGCACCAGCAGGCCTGGCCCACCGAGGACTTCGAGCTGGCTCGTAGCCTGGTGGACGTGGAGACCCCCGAGCAGGACCTGTTCACCGGCGTCCGAGAGGCCCTGAGCCAGGGGAGTCAGGCGTGAGCGGGCCGACGGCGGCACTCGTCCTGCTCATCGTGGAGGGACCGGCGCCCGAGGACGTGAAGGCGGGCTGGCTGGGGTTCGGGGTCTTCCTAGCCCTGGCCGCGGTCCTCGTCTTCCTGTTCTTCTCGATGCGCAAGCATCTGCGCCGGGTCGACTTCGAGGAGCCTCCCGGCGACCTGCCCGGGGAGCCGACGGACCCCGGGCGCGAGCAGACCCCGTCCTGAGCCCATCGGTCGACAGGGCAGGCGGAGCAGATCGAGCAGGCCGAGTCGCACGGGTCGGGGCACCGGTCGCCCCAGGGGTCCCGGGTCCCGGGTGCTGGGGGTTGAACGGGTCCCGGGGGTCACCCGCGCACCCTCGTCGGGCGCGAGCTCACTCAGTCCGGACGAGATGGACCAGGGCGTCGTAGGCGGTGCGGGCGTGCTCGGACGCGTGCACGTGCTCTCCGCCGCCGCCGACCTGACGCTCCACCCGCTCGGCGTGCACGACCTCGAACCGCTCGCCGTCGAGGTCGGAGAGGACATCCTCTGCGGTGTAGAGCACCGCGGCGGAGGTGGGGCCACCGGTGCCCTCGGTCAGGTTGGTCGAGTCGTGCGCGACGAGGTAGAAGGTGCCGCCGGGTCGGAGCCCGGTGAAGGCGTTGCGCAGCGCCGTACGCCGCTCATCCTCGTGGAGCTGGAGGTAGGCGACGAGCACGAGGTCGAGCTCACCGGCCGGAGGTCGGTAGGTGAGCACGTCGGCTCGCACCCAGCTCACACGGAGATCCTCCGCCTGCGGGTGCTGCGCCTGGACCTGGCGGCCCTTGTCCAGGGCGACCTGGGAGAAGTCCACCGCGTTGACGTCCCATCCGCGACCGGCCAGCCACAGGGCGTTGCGGCCCTCGCCCGCGGCCAGGTCGAGGGCCCGACCGGGCCGCAGGGCGGCCAGGTCGCGCTCGACGAACTGGTTGGGTGCGGCGGACCACACCAGCTCGGACGCGGCGTACCGCTCGTCCCAGGATCGTGCGTCCATGAGTCGCCTCCTCGGG
>JBBPYL010000034.1:0-19297 GCA_038199935.1 Propionibacteriales bacterium
ACGCTATGATCATAAGGAGGAACCCCCCGCCCCACTCCAACCACCCCCCCCCCCCCCCCGATGCGGCCGCGGTCGGCCGCGGGGGCCCCGACGCGGTTTAGCGCAGGAATCGGGGTGGGGGGGTGGTCAGGTCGGGGGGGAGCGCGCGCCGGATGACGTCGGGGACCTCGCGGACGCCGCGGACCCCGTCGACCCGCTCCCGGTCGACGTACACGTGGACGAAGCGTCCCTCCGCGGCCGCTTGGTCCGCGCTGCCCTGGAACAGGCCGATCCGGTACGTCACCGAGGACCGCCCCAGCCGCTCGACGCGCAGCCCCGCCTCCACCGGCGCCGGGAAGCCGATCTCCGCGAAGTACCGGCACGAGGTCTCTGCCACCACACCGACCGCGTCCAGCGACCGGATGTCGGTCCCGGTGGCCTCGATCAGGTGCGCGTTCACCGCGGTGTCGAAGAGCTCGTAGTAGGTCGCGTTGTTCATGTGGCCGTAGACGTCGTCGTCGGCCCAGCGTGTGGTCAGGGTGCGCCACACCGGGTAGTCGCCGCGCACCGGTCGGGGCGGGCGCTCGGCCCCGCTCACGCGCTCTCCGACTCCCGGAGCCGCTGGCTGATCACCGCGGAGACCCCGTCGCCGCGCATGGTCACCCCGTAGAGCGCGTCCCCGACCTCCATGGTCCGCTTCTGGTGGGTGATCACCAACAGCTGGCTGTTCTCCCGGAGCTCCTCGTAGATCTCCAGCAGCCGGCCCAGGTTGGTGTCGTCGAGCGCCGCCTCGACCTCGTCGAGGATGTAGAAGGGCGAGGGGCGGGCCTTGAACAGCGCGACCAGGAACGCCACCGCGACCAGGGACCGCTCGCCTCCGGAGAGCAGCGAGAGCCGCTTGACCTTCTTCCCCGGTGGTCGGGCCTCGACCTCGATCCCGGTGGTGAGCAGGTTCTTCGGGTCGGTGAGCACCAGCCGGCCCTCGCCGCCGGGGAACAACCGGGAGAAGGTGGACTCGAACGCGACCCGGACGTCCTCCCAGGCCTCGGCGAAGACCTGCTCGACCCGGTCGTCGACCTCCTTGACGATGTCGAGCAGGTCCTTACGGGTACGCCGGAGGTCCTCCAGCTGCTCGGTCAGGAACGAGTGCCGCTCCTCCAGGGCCGAGAACTCCTCCAGCGCCAGCGGGTTGACCTTGCCCAGCACGCTCAGCTGACGCTCGGCCACCTTGAGCCGGGCCTGCTGAGCCTCTCGGTCGTAGGGCACCGTCTCCTGCCCCGGCGCTCCGTCCGTAGCCTCCCCCGTAGCCGGAGCCTCCGTTGCGGCCTCGGTGCTGCCGGCGGCCGCACGCTCCTGCTCGGTCAGCGGGCGTGGCACCGGCTGGTGCGGGCCGAAGTCGGCCACGAGGCTCACCGGGTCGAGCCCGAGCTCGTCGTGCACCCGCTCGGTCAGCTGGTCGATGCGCATCCGCTGCTGGGTCCGCGCCATCTCGTCGCGGTGCACCGTGCTGACCAGCTCCTCGTGCGCCGACCCCAGGGCACGCAGGCGCGCTCGTACGTCGAGCAACTGCTGCTCACGCTCCCGGCGCGACTCCTCCACCCTAGCCCGGGCGTCCGCAGCCTGGGCCACGGAGACCTCCAGTCGGTCGAGCACGAGCGCGGCACCGCGTACCACCGAGGCGGCAGCCAGTCCTTCGCGCTCCAGTCGCGCGCGGCGGGCCGCGGCCCGGGCCTGATTGTCCCGCTCGGTCTGGGCCGCCCGGGCCAGCGACTCCGCGCGGCCAGCCAGGGCTCGGGCGCGCTCCTCGCCGGTGCGCAGCCCGAGGCGGGCCTCCATCTCCCGGCCGCGGATGGCTCGGGCCTCGTCTGCCAGCCGATCGAGGTCGCTGGTCGCCGGCGCCTCGTCGGGGGCCTCCTCGGCCTGGGCCAGGCGCTGCTGCAGCTCGGCCAGACCTGCGAGGTCGCGCTCCCGGGCGGCCTGGGCCTCGGAGATGGCCGTGGCCACCCGCTCCGCCTCCGCCCGAGCCGAACGGGCCAACGACCCGAGCTGGCCCAGCTCCTCAGCCACGGCGGCCAGCGTCGCGTCCGACTCGTGCAGCTTGGCCAGGGCCACATCCACGCGCTGCTGGGCCTCGAGTCGCTCCTGGTCGAGCCGCGCGACCTCGAAGCCCAGCCGCTCGCAGGTGTGCTCGGCCGAGGCGAGCCGGTCCGACGCCTCGTCGTAGGCGGCCTGGGCCTCCAGCAGGCTCGCTTGGGCGGTCGAGCCGCCGGAGACGAAGAAGGCTCCGACCACGTCGCCGGCTCGCGAGACCGCGGTCACGTCCGGCAGGGAGTCGACCAGGGCCTGCGCCTCGCCGAGCCCGCCGACCAGGGCGACCTTGTGCAGCAGCCGCTCCAGGGCCGGCCTCAGCGTGGCCGGGGCGTCGACCACGTCGACCGCATAGACGACCGGGGCGGGCAGCTCGGGCCATCCGGCTGGTCCGTCGAGGCCGGACGACGCGAGCTCATCGCCCCGGTGGTCGTCGCCAGGGCGACCCAGCAGGATCCCGGCTCGGCCGAGGTCCTCGCTCTTGAGGTGGTCCAGGGCGCCCATCGCCGCGTCGGCGTGCTCGACCGCGACCGCGTCTGCGGCCGAGCCGAGCGCCGCGGCCACCGCTGTCTCGTGGCCGTCGCGCACGCTGAGCAGCGCGGCGACCGAGCCCATCAGGCCCGACAGCGGGGTCGAGGCCGCCAGCAGTGCCCCGGCCCCGTCCTTGCGGTTGAGCCCCAGGGCAAGAGCCTCGCGACGGGCGGACAGGGCACCCCGGTCCTGCTCGGCCGCCTGGGCCTCGCCGCGGGTCTTGGTCAGCCGCTCCTCGACGTCGCAGAGGCTCGAGGAAGCGCCCTCGTGCTCGGCGTCCAGCCCCTCCTCGCCGGCGTCGAGACCGGCCACCCGGGTCTCCAGCGCGGTGAAGTCCCGACGGGCCCGCTCGGCGCGGACGGTCGCCTCGGCCCGGGCCGTCTCCAGACGCCCCACCTCGTCGTCGGCCGCGGCGGCGCGGCTCTGGAGCGCGTTGACCTGACCGTGCAGACGAGCCAGCCCCTCGCGGCGATCCGCGGCCGCGCGCAGGAGTCCCGCGACCCGGCGCTCCTCCTCGGAGTGCGCGCGCTCGGACTCGTCCCGCCGGGAGACCGCGGCGCTCAGCGCGGTCCGGGACTGCTCGACCTCCAGGCTGATCTCGCGTTCTTGGGCTTTGACCCGGTCGGACTGGGCCATCAGCTCCTCGGGATCGCGACCCTGCTCCCTGGCGAGCGCAGGATCCTGCGCGGCGTCGTGCGCGTTACGGACCCGCTCGGCCGCCAGCCCGGCGGTGCCCCGTAGCCGCTCCCGCAGCCCCGACAGTGCGAACCAGGTCTCCTGGGCCTCGGCCAGCGCGGGCAGATCCTCGCGCAGCGCGGCCTCCAGCGAGGCCTCGCCCTCCCGGGCGGCCTCCAACCCTGACTCGATCTCGCGCTGACGCTCGGCCAGCACGGTCTCGTCGGCCAGCTCCTGGTCCAGCGCGGTCTGGGCGGTGACCAGGTCATCGGCCAGCAGCCGGGCGCGTGCGTCTCGGGCGTCGGCCTGGACCACGGCGGCCCGGCGGGCCACCTCGGCTTGGCGACCCAGCGGCTTGAGCTGGCGTCGAATCTCGCTGAGCAGGTCCGAGAGACGGGTCAGGTTCTGGTCGGTGGAGTCCAGCTTGCGAAGCGCCTTCTCCTTGCGCTTGCGGTGCTTGAGGACTCCGGCGGCCTCCTCGACGAAGCCGCGGCGATCCTCGGGGGTCGCGTGCAGGATCGAGTCGAGCTGCCCCTGACCGACGATGACGTGCATCTCCCGACCGATGCCGGAGTCGGAGAGGAGCTCTTGGACGTCGAGAAGGCGGCAGGACTGGCCGTTGATGGCGTAGTCCGAGCCGCCGTTGCGGAACATCGTCCGACTGATCGTCACCTCGGCGTACTCGATGGGCAGCGCGCCGTCGGAGTTGTCGATGGTCAGCGCGACCTCGGCCCGACCCAGCGGTGGACGCCCGGAGGTGCCGGCGAAGATGACGTCCTCCATCTTCCCGCCGCGCAGGGACTTGGCCCCCTGCTCCCCCATCACCCAGGCCAGCGCGTCCACGACGTTCGACTTGCCCGAGCCGTTGGGTCCGACGAGGCAGGGGATCCCGGGCTCCAGCTGGAGCGTCGGCGCGGAGGCGAACGACTTGAACCCGCGCAGGGTCAGGCTCTTGAGGTACAACGATGACTCCTCACGGTACGTCGTCAGCCTGGTTGTGCGCTGCGCTGGACGACGGATGGGCCAGGGCCGCCGACGGCGCGGACGGACCTGCGTTCTGCCGTGGGGAAGGCCGGCGCGACGACTTTATCGTGCCGCCCGCTCTCTGGCCGGGAGGACGGCCCAAGCGTGCGGCCTGAATCCGACCGGAGGCGACCCGTCGGGGGGTGCCGCGCGCGCTCTCAGTCTGTGACGTGGGCGAGCGCCAGCGCTGCGGTCGCGACCAGGTCGCGGAGATCCTCCCGGACGTCGGAGGGGCTCCGCCACGACCGGTGATCCCAGGACTCGCCGGCCAGGTCGTTGCCGCAGTAGACAATATGGCAAGGGGGACCCCCCGAAATGTCGCGACGGCGGCGAGAGCCGAGGCCTCCATCTCGACGGTCAGGCAACCCTCGTCCCTCCGGGTCGCGATCTAGGTACGTACCCCTCTTCGTGGGCCCTGAATCCACTCACGCCGCATTCCTCGCGACCACCAGCGACACCGGGTCACGCTGCGCAGCCCGGCGTCATGGCGGCCACACGGCCGGGGACCGGAATGGGGTCCGGCGCGCGAAGAGTCGGACTGTCTGGTCGCAAGAGATGTGTCGCAGCGACTTCTCCACCAGCGTGCCGATGCAGGTGCGGACCTGGTGGGGGTCGAAGGCGGAAAGCGGGCGACGCCGTGCCTCAGGCGTGCTCGAGGGTGAGCAGCGGCTCGTCGTGGGCCGCCGCGGCCAAAGAGTCGTTCTCGGCCGACAACCGCAGCACCTGCGCCTCGAGATCGCTGACCCGGGTGCGCAGACGGCGGTTCTCGGCCTGCACCGAGTCCAGGACCCGGGGGTCGATGCCGCTCATCGTCCCGAGGAGGGCCTTGGCCATGACGTGTCACCTTCGTTGCTGGAGAGAACCACCTCTGAGACCGACCGCGCCGCGGTCGGGAGGTGTGCGAGCTCCTCCAGAGTCCCACCCGGGCGGTGCCTGGGTCAATCCCGACGTATCGTGGCGCAGTGCCCCCGGACCTGGCGACCTCGCCGTGCCGTCGCGAGTGCCTCTGGGCCCCGACCCCCGACCGACGCGGGGAGCAGACCGTCTTCGCTTGCGGGGGCTGCGGCAGCGAGTGGGTGCGCTCGGAGCCGTGGACGCCGCGCGACTGGACCGGCGAGGTGTCCGAGCCGGTTCAGGAGGAGCGTCGCCGGGGCGCCGGCTGACAGCCCGGGCAGGAGTAGGACGACCGGTTCATGAAGCTCACCCGGACGATCGGTCGTCCACACCGGCGGCAGGGCTTGCCCCCCTGGCCGTACACCTCCAGGGAGCGGTCGAAGTAGCCGCTCTCCCCGTTGACGTTGACGTAGAGCGCGTCGAAGGATGTCCCGCCCTGGGCCAGCGCGGCGCGCATCACGGTCCGTACGCCGTCCAGCACGCGAGCGACCTGCGGTCGGCTGAGCCGGTCCCCACTCCTCTCGCCGTGCAGGGAGGCCAGCCACAGCGCCTCGTCGGCGTAGATGTTCCCCACCCCCGAGACCACAGTCTGGTCGAGCAGGATCCGCTTGATGTCGGACCTCTTGCGCCGTACCCGGGCGATGAACTCGTCGTCGTCGAATTCCGGGTCCAGCGGGTCACGAGCGATGTGCGCGATGGTCGCGGGCAGCTCCGCACCTCCCGGGGCCAGGGCCAGACCGCCGAACATCCGCTGGTCCACGAAGCGCAGCTCGTGGGGACCGTCGAGCGAGAAACGGACCCGGAGGTGCCGCTCGGCCGGCGCGGACGGCTCCTGGACGAGAAGCTGCCCGCTCATCCCGAGGTGCGCGAGGAGGGCGTCACCGTCGTCGAGAGGCAGCCAGAGGTACTTCCCGCGTCGTCGGGCAGCCACGACCCGTCGACCCCTCAGGGCGGCGGCGAAGTCCGCGGGCCCGGCGAGGTGTCGGCGGACCGGGCGCGGGTGCAGGACGTCGACCGCCTCCACGGTGCGACCCACCACGTGCGCCTCCAGACCGCGGCGCACCACCTCCACCTCGGGCAGCTCCGGCACGGACCCTCAGCCGGCCGTGCTGAGGGGAGAGCCGCTCGGCTCGGTCCCCGCGTGCCGCGTGGCGATCGCGCGGTACGCCGTCTCCGCCGCCTGCTGCTCGGCCTCCTTCTTCGACCGGCCGGTCCCGTGGCCGAAGAGTTCCTGGCCGACCTGGACCTGCGCGGTGAAGGTCTTCTCGTGGTCGGGTCCCTCGTCCTCGATGACGTAGTCGGGGACACCGAGACCGTGCTCCGCGGACAGCTCCTGGAGGCTCGTCTTCCAGTCCAGTCCGGCACCGAGGCTCGCGGCATTGTCCATCAGCGGGTCGAAGAGCAGGTGCACCACGGCGGCGGCGGCCTCCAGGCCACCGGAGAGGTAGACCGCACCGATCACGGCCTCGACGGTGTCGGAGAGGATCGAGGCTTTGTGACGGCCTCCGGTGGTCTCCTCACCCCGGCCCAGCTTGATGTGGGCCCCCAAGCCAATGGTCAGCGCCACCTCGGCCAGGGCCCGGGCGTTGACCACCGCGGCACGGAGCTTGGCCAGCCGACCCTCGGACAGGTCGGGATGCGTGCGGAAGAGGTGGTCGGTGATCACCACGCCGAGCACCGAGTCCCCCAGGAACTCCAGGCGCTCGTTGGTGGGCAGACCACCGTTCTCGTAGGCGTACGAGCGGTGCGTCAGGGCACGGTCGAGCCTCTCGGCGTCCAGCACGGGGTCGCCGAGAGCCTCCCGCAAGTCGGCGTACGCCTCGCTCACGGGCTCTGCTGCTTACAGGACCTGGCGAAGGTCGGCGCGCGCGCCGTACTGGCCGCACTCACCACAGGCACGGTGCGGCAGGTGCTTGGCACCGCAGGCCGGGTTCGCGCAGGTGACCAGGGACGGCGCGACGGCCTTCCACTGAGACCGGCGATGGCGGGTGTTGCTCCGCGACATCTTCCGCTTCGGTACAGCCACTTGTCACTCACTCCTCAACTCGGGCCGGGTTCCCGGCTCGTCCACGTCGTCGGCCAGCGCGCTCAGCGCCGCCCACCGGGGGTCGATCGCCTCGTCGTGCTGGTGGCCGGGGTCGTCCGCGAGCCGGGCGCCACACTCGACGCACAGTCCCGGACAGTCCTCCCGGCACAGCGGCTGGAACGGCAGCGCAAGCACCACCGTGTCCCGCAGCAAAGGCTCGAGGTCGAGCAGGTCGCCCACGAGCCGGCTGGTAGCGCCGTCCTCCTCGCCTGCCGCGGTGTTGCTCTCCTCGTAGACGAAGAGCTCCTGGAAGTCGACCGTGATGTCGTCGGCTATCACCTCCAGGCACCGCACGCACTCCCCGGAGAGCGCAGCCGTGGCCGCACCCGTCACCAGGACCCCCTCCATGACCGCCTCGAGTCTCAGCTCGAACTCGACGGGCGATCCTTCGGGGACGCGAAGAACCTCGATACCCAGATCTGCCGGCGCCGGTGCGCTCAGGTCCTGACGACGTTGCGACCCCGGGCGGCGGCCGAGCTCGCGGGTGTCGAGCACGAGCGGCGCTCTCGGGTCGAGACGCACAGCAGATCCTTGAGGGGCATCGATGGGACAGATCAGAGTCCGACCCAGCCGACGTGAGCCGAGGCTCGTGCCGGATGCGTGCGGACCGTCGATCAGACTACAGAACGGGGACGGTTGCCACCAATTCGTCAGCGGCGCGGCTCGAGATGGTCCGGCAGCGTGATCTTGTCGGCCTCCGCGTCGGTCAGGGAGTCGAGCACCGAACGGCCGGCCAGACGCTCACGGCCTCGTTTGACCGCCTCGGTGGTGCGCTCGAGGGTGACCTCGAAGTTCGCCAGCTTCGCGTCGACGTACTGGTCGGTCTCCACCCGCAACTCCTCGGACTCCGCTCTGACCCGCTCCAGGAGCTGGTCCGCGCGTCGCTTCGCGCCTCGGAAGACCTCGGTGTCGGAGAGGATGTCCTCCCGCTCTCGGTGGGCCGCGGCGACGATCTCCCCCGCCTCGCGGCGGCCGCGCTCGACCTCGGCCTCCCGCTCGGCGACAACGCGTCGAGACTCCCCCGAGGCGGCGTCCACCGCGGCGGTGACCTCGTCCACGAGAGCGAGCAGCGCCGGTCGGTTGACCACCGCCGAGACCGACATCGGCATCGACCGCGCTCCCTCGACCGCCTGGCGCAACTCGGCCAGCTTCGCGTGCACGTCCACGCTGTCCCTCCCCTTCTCGTCCCCGGGCCTTGAGGCCTCGGCGACACGGCGCCGCCGTCTCCTCGACCCCGGCCCCGACCCTACGCCGTGGGGGTCGACCCCCATCACCGGCTCAGCCGGGCGGCTCCTCGGCGAGCCGTCGGACCAGCCGGGGCAGAACCGAGGGGGGGACCAGCGTCGAGACGTCGCCGCCGAAGCGGGCCACCTCCTTGACCAGGCTCGAGGCCAGGAAGGAGAACTCGGGGCTGGTCGGGACGAAGACGGTCTCGACCCCGGACAGCGCCGAGTTCATCTGGGCCATCTGGAGCTCGTAGTCGAAGTCGGTGACCGCGCGCAGCCCTTTGACGATGGCCACGACGTCCCGCTCGGCGCAGAAGTCGGTGAGCAGCCCGTCGAAGCCGGCCACGCTCACCGTCGGATGGTCCACGCAGACCTCCTCGAGCATGTCCATCCGCTCGTCGGGCGAGAACAACCGGGACTTGGAGTTGTTGACGCCGACCGCGACCACCACCTCGTCGAAGAGAGCGGCCGCGCGAACAACGATGTCGAGGTGTCCGAGCGTGACCGGGTCGAAGGAGCCGGGGACTGCTGCTCTGCGCATGAGAACCTCCGGGCGGGTCAGGGCTCAGGACTCAGCGAGCCCCGGGTCTGCTGCGCGACCGTACCAAAGCACGGTCTCGCCGTAGGTCCGCTCCCGGTCCGACCTCAGGCCCTCGGGCCAGCGGGGAGCAGGGTCACGGCGTGACCGCTCCAGCACCATGGTCGCGTGCGGGGCCAGCCAGCCACGGCGCAGGAGCGCCTCGAGGTCGCGCTCCACCTCCGTCCCCGCCATGGCGTAGGGGGGGTCGGCGAAGACCACGTCGTAGGGCCGGGGCTCCCCCCCGTCGAGGAGCCGACGCACCGGCGAGGCGACGACACTGAGGTGCACCAGGCCCAGCGTCCGGGCGTTCTCGCGGATCAGTCCGGCCGTGCGCCGGTCGTGCTCCACGCAGGTGGCGCGGGCGCCCCGGGAGCAGGCCTCCAGCCCCACGGCCCCCGAGCCGGCGTAGAGATCGAGCACGACGAGACCGGTCAGCGAGCCGAACGTCGCCTCAAGGGAGGAGAACAGGGCTTCCCTGACCCGGTCGGAGGTCGGGCGGGTCGAGAAGCCGTCCGGCGTACGGATGCGGCGACCTCCCGCGACGC
Source organism: Propionibacteriales bacterium (assembly GCA_038199935.1). Classification (GTDB taxonomy): domain Bacteria; phylum Actinomycetota; class Actinomycetes; order Propionibacteriales; family Nocardioidaceae; genus Nocardioides_B. Next base: position 9,628 of record JBBPYL010000034.1, read on the forward strand.
CGCCGATGATCCGGGTGCTCACCGGCTCAGGCCTTCTCGAGGTAGTCGGCCTGCTCGGACTCGTGCAGCCGGGCCACCGCTCGGGCCAGGTCGGGGTGATCGCCCAGCTCTTGGTCGACCGCCACCACCTCGCTCGCCGCGGCCCGGGCGGCCACGATCACGTCCTCGTGGCGGATCACCGACAGCAGCCGCAGCCCTGAGCGACGTCCGGACTGGGTGGCGCCGAGGACGTCGCCCTCACGCCGCTGCTCGAGATCGAGACGGGAGAGGGCGAAGCCGTCGGTGGTCCCGGCCACCGCGGCCAGACGCTCGCCGGCCGGCGACTCGACGTCGGCCCGGGTCAGGAGCAGGCACAGTCCCCCGTGCTCGCCGCGCCCCACCCGGCCTCGCAGCTGGTGCAGCTGGGAGACCCCGAACCGGTCGGCGTCGAGGATCACCATCGTGGTCGCGTTGGCCACGTCGACGCCCACCTCGATGACCGTGGTCGCCACCAGGACGTCCACCTCACCGACGGAGAAGGCCCGCATCGTGCTCTCCTTGTCCTCCGCGGAGAGTCGTCCGTGCAGACGCGCCACCTTCAGGTCGGACAGGGGGCCCGCCTCCAGCATCGCCGCGGTCTCCTCGACGCCCGCCGGAGGAACGGGCTCGTCGCTCCCAGGGCTGTCGGCGGAGTCGCCGGACCTGACTTTCGGGCCGGCCCTCGGGCTGACTTTCGGGCTGACGTCCGGGTCCTGCGCCGGACTCTCCTCGGCACTCACCTGTGTCGCGCCGTCCCCGATCCGGGGGCACACCACGTAGCACTGCCGACCGGCGCCGACCTCCTCGCGGATCCGGGCCCAGACGCGCTGGACCCAGTCGGGGTGGTCGAGCAGACCGACCACCGTGGTCTGGATCGGCGCCCGTCCCCGCGGGAGCTCGACGAGCGTGGAGGTCTCCAGGTCGCCGAAGACGGTCATCGCCACGGTCCGCGGGATGGGGGTCGCGGTCATCACCAGCACGTGCGGGGTGCGGTTCCGGGCCTTGGCCGAGAGGGCGGCCCGTTGCTCCACCCCGAACCGGTGCTGCTCGTCGACGACCACGAGCCCGAGGTCGGCGAACTGCACCAGGTCCTCGAGCAGCGCATGCGTGCCGACCACGAGGCCCACTGCCCCGGAGGCCACGTCGAGGAGCGTCGAGCGCCGGGCGGCGGCACCCATCGAGCCGGTCAGCAGGCCCACCTGCGTGCCCTCGGCGTCTCCGCCGAGCATGCCGCCGGCGGCCAGGTCGCCGAGCAGCGCGGTCAGCGAGCGGTGGTGCTGCTGGGCGAGCACCTCGGTGGGCGCCAGCAACGCCGCCTGGCCGCCCGAGTCGACCACGCGCAGCATCGCCTGCAAGGCCACCACCGTCTTGCCCGAGCCGACCTCACCCTGGAGCAGCCGGTGCATGGGGTGGGGGGCCGCCAGGTCGCCGAGGATCTCCTGACCCACGTCGACCTGCCCCGCAGTGAGCGTGAACGGGAGCCGCTGCGCGAAGCGGTCGAGAAGGCCGTCGGCCCGTCCCGGCCGGGGGGTGGCCTGGAGGCCCTGCAGCCGAGCCCGACGCTGCACCAGGATGGTCTGAGTGACGAAGGCCTCCTCGAAGCGCAGCCGCTTCTCCGCCGCGCCCTTTTGCGCCCAGCTGTCGGGGCGGTGCACCCATCGCAGCGCCTGCTCGGCGGTGACCAGCCCGTGCGCCACCCGGACCGGCTCCGGCAGCGTGTCGGGCACGCGCTCGAGCATCTCCAGGGCCAGCGTGACGGTGTCGCCGATCTGCCAGGACTGGAGGGCGGCGGTCGCGGGATAGATCGTGAGCAGGTTCGGCATCTCCTCGAACTCCGCCAGAGCCCGGTCGGCGCCGGCCTCGCCTGCCTCGCCGGACTGTGCGGCGAAGAGCTTGGTCTGCGGGTTGGTCAGCTGCCACCGGTCGCGGAACCTGCCGACCTTGCCGGAGAAGAGGCCGGTGCTGCCCTCGGTGATCGTCCGCGCCCGCCAGTCGGCGAGGTGCTTGCGCTTGTCGAAGAAGGTCAGCACCAAGGTGTCCTGCTCGGTGGCCACGGTGACCTCGAGGCGGTAGGCCATCCCTCCGCGACGTCGGTCCGGGTAGGCGCGCTGCTCCGAGCGTTGCACCCGCGCGACCACGGTGATCTGCTCGTCCAGACGCAGGGACCCGAGGTCGCTGACGCTCCCCTTGTCGACGTACCTGCGGGGATAGTGGGTCAGCAGGTCCCCCACCGTGCGGTAGCCGAAGGCCTTCTCCAGGCTCGCCGCGGCAGATCCCGCCACCAGCGAGAGCCGCGAGTCCCACTCCAGCCCCATGACCACCCGCCTCCTACTCGACCCCGACCAGCAACGGGTACCCGTCCTGGCCGCCGTCGTAGAGCGCGACGTCGATCGTGGGGTGACTGGAGGAGAGGTACGCCGCGGCGCGCCGGCCCAGGTCGCCGGCGTCGCGGCCGGTGACCAGGGTCACCAACTCCCCGCCACCGCCCAGCAGCCGCTCGACGATGCTGATGGCCACCTCGACGAGGTCGACGCCGACCAGCACGAAGTCGCCCTCGACCACGCCGAGCACGTCGCCGGGCTCGCACGGTCCGGCGGTGGTCATCGCCCGGCGGGCCGCGACGGTCACGGCTCCGGACCGTGCGTGCCGGGCCGCCGCAGTCATCTCGAGCACGTCCCGGTCAAAGGTGCGCCCCGGCTCGTGGACGGCCAGGGCGGCCAGACCCTGCACCTGGGCGGTGGTCGGGACGACCGCCACCCGCAGGGCGAGCTCGGTGCGGGCGCTGAGGGCCGCGGACTCCGCCGCGGGCACCGAGTCGCGGTCGTTGGGCAGCAAGATCACCTCGTGTGCTCCAGAGACCTCCATCGCGGCGAGCAGCGACCCGGCCGAGGGGCGCCGTCCGGGACCACCCGGGACGACCACCGCCCCCGCCTCGACGAACAACGCCCGCAGGCCGTCTCCGGCGGCGACCGCGACCACGGCACGCCCCCCGCGCACCGACGAGTCACCACTCGCAGGCCCGCCCGACTGCTCGGCGAAGTGGGTGACCCGCACCCGGTAGGGACGTCCAGCCTCGATGCCCGCCTCGATCGCGGCGCCCACGTCGTCGACGTGCACGTGGACGTTCCAGAGCCGCTCGTCGCCGACCACGACCAGCGAGTCCCCCAGCGGGCCCAGCCGGGACCGTAGGCCGGGGATCTCCTCCGCGTCGGCCTCGAGCAGGAACATCACCTCGTAGGCCGGACCGTGCTCGGTGAGGTCGCCCGAAGGGACCGGGACCGGGATCGTCCGGCGGCCCAGGGACGCGTCGGCGGTCACCGGCCGGCGACCGGTCACCGCGCTCTCCGCGGCGTCGAGGATCACACACAGGCCCCGGCCCCCCGCGTCGACCACCCCGGCCTCGCGCAGGACACGCAGCTGGTCGGGTGTGCGGTCCAGTGCCTCGCGGGCGCCCTTCGCCGCAGCCCGGACCACGTGGCCGACGCGGCTCCGCTCGTCGCGCGCCGTGACGACCGCCGCGTCGGAGGCGGCCCGGGCGACGGAGAGGATCGTCCCCTCCACCGGCGTCCCGACGGCGGCATAGCTGGCCTCGGTGGCCGCCGAGAGGGCCTCGGCGAACACCGTGGCGGAACGGTCGTCGGGACCGGCCTCACCCAAGCGCCGACACACGGCTCCGACGAGCTGGGCCACGATCACCCCGGAGTTGCCGCGGGCCCCCAGCAGGGCCCCCCGGGCGAAGGCCACCAGCCCGGCGCGCAGGTCCTCAGCCGGCTCGGCGGCCATCAGGGCGTCCCGGGCGGCCTCGAAGGTCAGCAGCAGGTTGGTGCCGGTGTCCCCGTCCGGCACCGGGTAGACGTTGAGGGCGTCGACCTCCTCGCGGGCCTGCGCCAGGGCGCCGACGGCCAGCCCGGCGAAGCGGCGCACGACCTCGAGGTCCACGGTGGCGATGGCGTCCTCTCGCACCGGTGGGGGCCTCACTTCGTCAGAGGGGGCAGGGGCGGCGCCCAGGGTAGTGCAGGCTCCGCTCGATTGGCGTCGCCGCGCGGCCATCGGATACTCTGTCGGAGTTGTGCACCCGTCGAGGTGAGTCGTCTCCGCTCCGTCATCCGAGCGCGATCACCTCCGCGCCGCGCGACAACCCCTCGCTCATATTCTCGATGTACCCCCAGGAGTTCACGGTGGCTGCCGTCTGCGACATCTGCGCCAAGCGCCCGGGCTTCGGCCACAACCGGCCGTGGTCGCGCAAGATCACCAAGCGTCGTTTCAACCCCAACATCCAGCGCGTGCGCGCCACGGTGAACGGGACGCCGAAGCGGCTCAACGTCTGCACCGGCTGCCTGAAGGCAGGCAAGGTCAGCCGCTGACCGTGCCGGCACCCTCGTATCGCGTGAGAGCCGCCCCTCGGGGCGGCTCTCGTCATGTCCGCGTCCGTCCGCTGCGAGTGCGTCCGGGGTCCTCAGCGGGTCCTCAGAAGTGCGTGAACCCGGGCGGCCCCGCGTAGGGCGCCCCGTCCACGCTCACCCCGGCACCCTCGCCCACACGGCCCACCGGCGTCCAGCCCGCGGGCAGGTCGCGGTCAGGGGGGAAGGTCGCGACCACACTGTGGTCGTCGCCGCCGCCGAGCACGAAGGAGAGCGGGTCCGCCCCGAGGGCCGCGCCCACGGCGACCAGCGGGTCGGCGATCTCGAAGGAACCGGCGTCCAGGTCGAGCGCGACGCCGCTGGCCGCGGCGAGGTGGCCGACGTCGGCCACGAGCCCGTCCGAGACGTCGATCATCGCCGTGGCGCCTCCGGCTAGGGCCGCGGCGCCCGCCGCGTAGGGCGGCGTGGGACGACGATAGGCCTCGACGAGGGCCCGTGGGGAGCGGAAGCCCCGAGCGAGCACGGCCAGACCCGCCGCAGCCCAGCCCTGCCTCCCGGCCAGCGCGACCACGTCCCCTGGTCGGGCGCCGTCACGGCGTACGGGATCCCCGGCCACCTCGCCGAGCACGGTCACCGAGACGACGATCTGGTCGGCGGCGGTGAGGTCCCCGCCGACCACGCTGGCCCCGACCAGCGCGGCCTCGACGGCCAGGCCCTCGGCGAGCTCGAGCACCCAGGCCGCGGGGAGGGCGGGGGGCAGCGCAAGGCCAAGGGTCAGGGCCGTGGCCCGGCCACCCATGGCGTTGAGGTCGGACAGGTTCTGGGCGGCGGCCCGGTGGCCCACGTCGGCCGCCGAGGCCCAGTCGCGCCGGAAGTGGCGACCCTCGACGCACAGGTCGGTGGACACCACGACCCGACCCGCCGGCACCGAGACGACGGCCGCGTCGTCACCAGGCCCCAGCAGGACGAGGTCCCCTTGGGCAAAAAGGGCGGTCACCGCGTCGACCAGGCCGAACTCGCCGACGTCGGAGACGGTCGCTCCCGGCGGGATCGCCGGCGCGGCAGAGGGCAGGTCAGGAGGCGTCATGCCCGCCATTGAAGCCGATCGTCCGCCGAACCCCGCCGCCGCGGTGTTCCGGGGTCGGGCCGCTCCACGGTAGGTTGACGAAACCTGTCCATGTTCGAGTCCAACCCCAGGAGCGCACCGTGGTCGTTCAGGCCTACATCTTGATCCAGACCGACGTCGGCAAGGCTGCGGAGGTCGCGGCGGAGATCGCGGACGTCCAGGGCGTGACCCTGGCCGAAGACGTCACCGGACCGTACGACGTGATCGTCCGCGCCGAGGCCCGCAACGTCGACGAGCTCGGCAAGCTCGTGGTGGCCAAGGTGCAGAACATTCCCGGCATCACCCGCACCCTGACCTGCCCGGTCGTGCACTTCTGAGGACCGTCGCGAACCGAGCTCGGTCCTCGCGACCACGGCGGCGCCCCGTCCTCGCGGACGCGGGCGCCGCGCTGTGCGTGCTCCTGATCGCGGGCTGCTCCCCTGGCCCGGTATCCCTCGACGACGCGCCGCGACCTGACGGTCCGGACGCCGCTGCCTGCGCGGCCCTGGTCGAGGCCCTGCCTGACTCCGTGAGCGGGCTGGAGCGCCGTGAGGTGAGCCCGTCGGGCGTCCGGGGCGCTGCGTGGGGCGACCCGCCGATCGAGCTGCGCTGCGGGGTCGGGGAGCCGGCCGGGCTCACCGACGTGTCGGCGTGCCAGGTCGTCAACTCCGTGGGGTGGTTCATCCCCGAGGAGCAGATCACCGGCTCCCCCACGGCGATCGTGATGACGACCATCGACCGTTCGCCGCGGATCGAGGTTCGCATCCCGGTCGACTACTTCCCACCGGCCGCGACAATGGCCGTCCTGGCTGACGCGATCCGCGGGACCATCGAACGCGACGACCCGTGCCTGTGAGCCCTCGGCGCCGACCTCGAAGCTAGCTCAGCGCAGGCCGGTGCCGCGGTGCAGGGCCAGCTGCACGAGCCGGTCGACCAGGGTGGGGTAGTCCATCCCGGTCTCGGCCCACATCCGCGGGAACATCGAGAGCGGCGTGAAGCCCGGCATGGTGTTGATCTCGTTGATGACCAGCCGGTCCTCGGGCAGCAGGAAGAAGTCGACCCGGGCCAGTCCCTCGCAGGAGAGCGCCTCGAAAGCGCGAGCGGCGAGGTCGCGGACGCGGTGCGCGACGCCGTCGGGCAGGTCCGCGGGAACGGTCAGGCCGGTGTTCTCCTCCGGCAGGTACTTCGCGGCAAAGTCGTAGAACTCGTGGTCTCCGGTGACGACGATCTCGGCGGGGACGCTGGTGTCGGGCGGGTTGGTGCCGAAGCCCTGAAGGACCCCGCACTCGATCTCCCGACCACCCTGCGCCGCGGTCTCGACGAGGACCTTGGGGTCGTGCTCGCGGGCCAGCTCGACGGCCGTCTCCAGCTCGGCGGGTCCGCGCACCTTGCTGATGCCCAGGCTCGACCCGGCGCGGCAGGGCTTGACGAAGACCGGGTAGCCCAACGAGTCCACGGACTCCAGGCAGGCAGCCCGGTCCCGCGTCCACTCGCGGGCGGTGAGCACCGCATAGGGCAGCACCGGCAGACCCTGGGCGGCGAAGACGATCTTCATGTAGTGCTTGTCCATCCCGACCGCGGAGGCCAGCACCCCGGCCCCGACGTACCGCACGCCGGACATCTCGAGCAGCCCCTGGAGGGTGCCGTCCTCACCCCACGGGCCGTGCAGCAGGGGGAAGACCACGTCCACCTCGCCGAGGGTGCTCGGCACCGCGCCCGGTCGGTGCACCACGAGCTCGCTGCTGCCCGAGGCTCCAGCCAGGGAGACCACGTCCCCTCCGGCGTCGACCTGCGGGAGGTCCCCGTGGGAGGTGATGCGTCGGCGGGCCGCGTCCCCGTCCTCGAGCACCCAGCGTCCGTCGGTCGCGATGCCCACGGCGACGACGTCGTAGCGCTCGGTGTCCAGGGCCGCGAGGACGCTGGCCGCCGTGACACAGGAGACGGCGTGCTCCCCGGAGCGGCCACCGAACACGACGGCGACACGGGGCTTGCGGGTGTCCATGGTTCCAGGACCCTACCGGCCTGCGGGCGCCCCGCTCGTAGGCTGGGCGCATGTCCAGCGACCCGACCCTCCCCGAGTCCCCACGCACGGCCCGCACCCTGCGACCGGCCACGATCGCCGTGACCGCGGGGCGCCCGCCGCACGAGCCCGACAACCCCCTGAACGTGCCGCTCACGCCGGCCTCGACGTACGTCGCGGGCGGGGACCTGGAGTACGGCCGGTACGGCAACCCCACCTGGACAGCATTCGAGGACACCCTGGGAGCACTGGAGGGTGGACGGTGCCTGGCCTTCTCCACCGGCCTCGCCGCCGTGGCCACTGTGCTGGACCTGGTCGGCGCCGGCCGCAAGGTGGTCGCCCCCCGGCACGCCTACAACGGCAGCCTCGGCCAGCTCGCCGACCTGGAGTCGCGCGGGCGGATCGAAGTCGAGCTGGTCGACATCGAGGACACCGCGGCGGTGGTCGCCGCGGTCGAGGACGCGGCGCTGGTCTGGCTGGAGTCGCCGACCAACCCGGCGCTGGAGGTCGCCGACCTGCCACCGATGATCGCCGCCGCGCACGAGGCGGGTGCCTACGTCGCGGTGGACAACACCTTCGCCACCCCCCTGCTCCAGCAGCCCCTCGCCCTCGGGGCCGACCTGGTCGTGCACTCGGCGACCAAGTTCATCGCCGGCCACAGCGACGTGCTGCTCGGCGCCTTGGTCACCGCCGACGACGAGCTCTACGACGTGCTGCGCAAGCGGCGCGAGCTTCTCGGGGCCACGCCGGGGGTGCTGGAGGCCTGGCTCGCCCTGCGGGGCCTGCGCACCCTGCACGTGCGGCTGGACCGGGCCCAGGCCAACGCCCACGAGCTCGTGGCGCGGCTGCGCGGGCACCGCGCCGTGGCCGAGGTCCGCTACCCCGGCTTCGGCGCCATCGTCTCGGTGGTGCTGGACCAGGGGGCCGTCGCCGCCGACCTGCTCACTCACAAGACCTCGCTGTGGGTGCACGCCACCAGCCTGGGCAGCGTCGAGTCCACCTTCGAGCGCCGACGCCGCTGGAAGAGCGAGCCGGCCACCATCCCCGACGGCCTGGTCCGGATGTCGGTGGGCATCGAGGACGTCGACGACCTGTGGAGCGACCTGGCCGGAGCCCTCGATGACCTGGTGCCCGAGCGCCCGGTGACTCCGGCTGAGCCGACCGATCCTGTCGGGGGCTTCTGAGCGCCGTCGCCGCGTCGGGACACGGAGATCCCGGTGGGTCAGCCAGGGGCCGGATACCTGGCGTCCCGCCAGGCCAGAGCTGCCTGGAGTCCCTCTGCCTCGACGACTCGGTGGAACTGCCGCTGCTCCTCGGTGTCGGCCCCGTTGAGCAGGGCCGAGATGTCGAGGTTGGCGTTCACGGCCTGCCGCAGGCCCATGGCCTCGTAGGCCCGGTTGAGGGCCAGCTTGGTGAGCCGCAGCACGGCCAGCGGGGTGGGGACGATCCGCTGGGCTAGCTCCTCGGCGGTCCTCTCCAGCGCGTCCCGGGGCACGACCGTGTTCACCAGTCCGGCAGCCAGCGCAGCACGGGCGTCGATCCGGTCACCGGTGAACAGGAGCTCGTTGGTCTTCTTCTGGCCCAGGACGAAGGGCATCAGGAGGGTGACCGGCCCGGAGCCGTACCGGATCTCCGGCTCGCCGAAGCTGGCGTCCTCGGCGGCGACGATCAGGTCGCACGCCATCGCCACCTCGCAGCCTCCGGCGAGGCAGTAGCCCTGGACGACCGCGATCGTCGGTTTGGGGCACGACCAGACGGCCATCGTCATCTCGCAGTCGCGCCGGAGGGCGGGCTGCCAGTCCAACGACGTCTCAAGTCGCCCCTCGACCTCGTCGTTGAGGTCGAACCCGGCGGAGAAGGCGCGACCGGCACCGGCGATGAGCACGACCTTGACCGAGTCGTCGGCGCCCGCCTCGGCGATCCGAGCGGTGAGCTGCTCGACGACCTCGGAGTTCATCGCGTTGAGCTTCTCGGGGCGGTTGAGCGTGATCGTGGCGATCTGGTTGCTGGTCTCGTACAGCACGACGTCGGTCACTGGTCCACCATCTTCCTGGCGGGCACCGGAATAGTGCTCGTTGTTAGGACTCGGCGAGGGTCGGGGTGACGGCCTAGGTTGGTCGCTCCGCGAGGGCCGCCATGACACCGCCGCCCCCGGCTCTCCCGAGG
>JBBPYL010000035.1:0-10111 GCA_038199935.1 Propionibacteriales bacterium
CGGTCCCGGCCCCGACCTACACCGAGGGCGCGCCACTCCAGGCCCACGTCACCAACCTGGACTCCTCCCCGTTCCTGGGCCGGCTCGCCCTGGTCCGGGTCGAGGAGGGCACCCTGCGCAAGGGCCAGCAGGTCGCCTGGATGAAGCGCGACGGCTCCCGGACGACGACCAAGATCACCGAGCTCATGGTCACCGAGGGGCTGGAGCGCAAGCCCGGCGAGTCCGCGGGGCCGGGCGACATCGTGGCCATCGCCGGCTTCTCCGACATCATGATCGGCGAGACGCTGGCCGACCCGGAGAACCCCGTCGCCCTGCCGCTGATCACCGTCGACGAGCCGGCCATCTCTATGACTATCGGAACGAACACCTCCCCGATGGCCGGCCGGGTCAAGGGCGCCAAGGTCACCGCCCGACTGGTCAAGGACCGTCTCGACGCCGAGCTGGTCGGCAACGTCTCGATCCGGGTGCTCGCCACCGAGCGTCCCGACGCCTGGGAGGTCCAGGGCCGCGGAGAGCTCGCGCTGGCCATCCTGGTCGAGCAGATGCGTCGTGAGGGCTACGAGCTCACGGTGGGCAAGCCGCAGGTGGTCACCCGCGAGATCGACGGCAAGCGTCACGAGCCGGTCGAACGCGTGACCATCGACGCTCCCGAGGAGTACCTCGGGACGATCACCCAGCTCCTGGCCCTGCGCAAGGGTCGGATGGAGCAGATGACCAACCACGGCACCGGCTGGGTGCGGATGGAGTTCCTGGTCCCGGCCCGCGGCCTGATCGGCTTCCGTACCGAGTTCCTCACCGACACCCGGGGCACCGGCATCGCCCACCACGTCTTCGAGGGCTACGAGCCCTGGGCGGGGGAGATCAAGTCCCGCAGCCAGGGCTCGCTGGTCGCGGACCGTACCGGCGCCGTCACGGCGTACGCGATGACGAACCTCCAGGAGCGCGGCACGCTCTTCGTGGAGCCGACCACCGACGTCTACGAGGGCATGATCGTCGGGGAGAACTCCCGTGAGGACGACATGGACGTCAACATCACCAAGGAGAAGAAGCAGACCAACATCCGGTCCGCCACCTCCGACAACTTCGAGAAGCTGATCCCGCCGCGTCGGCTCTCCCTGGAGCAGAGCCTGGAGTTCTGCCGCGAGGACGAGTGCGTCGAGGTGACACCCCAGTCGGTGCGCATCCGCAAGGTCGTCCTGGACGCCAGCCTGCGCGGCCGGATGGCCTCGAAGGCCCGCAAGGGCTGAGGCCCTGGGCGGGGCAGGTCAGCGCGTCGGGTCCTCCGAGACGCGCACCAGCAGTTTGCCCAGGTGGGCCCCGCGTAACATCCCCCGGAAGGCCTCGGGGGCATGGTCCAGTCCCTCGACGACCTCCTCGCGGTAGCGCACCGACCCGTCGCGCAGCCACCCGGTCATGTCGCTGACGAAGTCGCGTCCGTGGCTGGCGGTGAACTCGTCCTGGATGAACCCCCGGACGGTGAGGCTGCGGGTGAGGATCTGACCCATCAGCAACGGGAGCCGGTCCGGACCCTCGGGCGCCGCGGTGGCGTTGTAGGTGGCCACCAGTCCGCACACGGGCACGCGGGCGTAGGTGTTCAGGCGACGGAAGACCGCGTCGCCCACGGCGCCGCCGACGTTCTCGAAGTAGACGTCGACACCGTCGGGGGTGGCCTCCGTGAGCCGGCCGGCGAAGTCGTCGCCACGGTAGTCAAGAGCGACATCGAAGCCGAAATCCTCTCGCAGGGCGCGACACTTCGCCTCGCCGCCCGCGATACCGACCGCGCGGGCGCCCTTGGCCCGGGCGATCTGTCCCACGGCGGAGCCGACGGGCCCGGTCGCGGCAGCGACCACGACGGTCTCGCCCGGCTTCGGCCGACCGATCTCGAGCAGTCCGGCGTAGGCGGTGAAGCCGGGCATTCCGAGGACTCCCAGCGCGGTGGAGATCGGCACCGCCTCGGGATCGAGCCGTCGCAGCGCGGAGGCCGGGACGACCGCGTGGGACTGCCAGCCGGTGTAGCCCAGCACGTAGGACCCCACCGCGACCGCGTCGCTGCGCGACTCCAGCACCTCGCTGACCGTCGCGCCGACCATCACCGCGCCCAGCTCGACGGGTGCGGCGTACGATCGGGCGGCGCTCATCCGGCCCCGCATGTAGGGATCGAGGGAGAGGTAGACAGTCCGCAGCAGCACCTGTCCCTCGTCGAGCTCGGGGAGGTCGACCGTCTGCGTCTCGAAGCAGGAGTCGTCCGGCTCGCCGTCGGGACGTGCGGCCAGAGTGATCTGGGTGGTCTGCATGGCCCGATCGTAGGTCAGGAGACGGCGCGCTCGGCCGGGTCCCCGACTCCCTGGGTGGTCGTCCACTCCTCCCGCGTCTCGTCCACCCGGCGGCGGCGGAGGTGGTCGAGCTGCCGGCGTACGGCGTCGGCCCGGTCGCTCTCGACCTCGCCGAGGAGGTCTGTGAGCATCGCCTCGAGGCGACGGTGGATCCGCACCGACCCGGCCCCCCAGTGCCGCACCTCGTCGCAGGCCAAGCCCAGGTAGTCCTCCCAGGTGGCCACCGGGACGCGCATCCGCAGCACGCCCTCCACCACCGAGTCGCCCACCGCGAGGTTGCGCGAGGCGAGCCACCGCAGCATGGCGTGCATCCGGTCCACGCACTGCACGGCGGTCGTCGGATCGTTGACCCCCGGCGAGAGCGCGCGCTCGGCGATGTCGACCATCTGCCGGAAGCCGTAGGCCGGGTCCCAGGCGGTCGAACGCTCCGACTCGAGCCGCACCGAGGCGAGCATGCCCTCGGGATCCTCGACGTCCCCATGCACGCGGATCAGCGGCTGACCGTCGCAGAGCCAGGTGCCGGGCGCAACGAGGAGCTCGATCGAGAGATCGTCCTTCACCGCGCGGGAGGTGAGCTTGTCCCGGTCGAAGTAGACCAGGGACCCGTTGCCCTTGACCCGGACGATCGTCTCCGGGCCGAGCCGAGGTCGGTGCGGCGCCTCGCCGCGCGGGACCGGATCGGTGCTGGGTTCCTCGTACCAGTCCACGAGGGCCTTCTGGGTCTCCCCGTGGATGCGGTCGATGATCGTGACCACCCGCAGCGACTGGGCCATGTGGTGGATGAAGCCGACCAGCGTCCCCACGCTGGTCAGCCCCAGCAGCAGGGCGAGGCTGACCCCGAGGCCCGGGACGAAGTCCTCGCCGTTGCCGCGCACCTCGCGCAGCACCAGCAGCGATAAGACGAAGGACCCGACGAAGATGGCCAGGGTGAACTGGGTCCAGCGGTCCCTCAGCAGCGAGTTGAGCACCCGGGGGCTGAACTGGCTCGAGGCCAGCTGGAGCGCGACGATCGTGATGGAGAAGGTGAGGCCGGCGAAGGTCAGGACCGAGGACGCGACCACACTGAGGATGCTGCGGGCCGATTCCGGACCGCCGGCGAAGAGCAGTCCCTCGCTGCCGCCGAACGTGCGGTCGAGGTGGACCGCGAGCAGGGCGACGAGGGCGGCCAGCACGGCACCCCCGGCCGGGATCACCCAGAACGCCTGGGCGAGCTTCTTGAGCAGGAGTCGGGGGCTCATGCCGGCGCGCGGTCCGGCGGGAAGCCTCCGGTGGCGATCGGGCCCCACGACTCCACGGTGATCCGGATCAGGGACTTGCCCTGCCGACGCATGGCCTCGCGGTACTCCTCCCAGTCGGAGTGTTCACCGGCGATGGTGCGGAAGTACTCCACCAGCCCGTCCTCGGCCTCCTTCGACGGCATGTCGAGGACCTCCGCGGTGCCGTCTACCTGCACCCAGGCCCCGTTCCAGTCGTCGGAGTGCACCAGCACCGACACCTCGGGGGTGCGGCGCAGGTTCACCGCCTTCGCCCGCTCGGGGTACGTCGAGATGACGATCCGTCCCTCGGGGTCCACCCCTCCGGAGACCGGGGACATCTGGGGACGACCGCTGCGCTTGGTCGTGACCAGGGTGAGCTGGTGACGTGAGCGCGCGAAGTCGAGCAATGCGTCCCGGTCGACTCGGTCGTTCGTCGCGATGGAGGCCATGAGGCCAGCCTAGACGGCGCTCCGCGCGTCCCGGTCACCCTCACGGGGTCGAGCACACCGGCGTCGGTCGTCGTCGTCGTCGCTAGGACGCGTGCACGCCCAGGGTGCGCATCGCTCCCAGGACGGCCGCGACCCGAGGGACCTCGTGGGTGCGGTAGATGCCGGTGCCACCGAGCGAGGCAAGCACCGCGAAGAACCCCTCGGCGGTGCGGACCTCCTCGACGAAGAGGTCCATCGCGGCCGGCAGCGCCTGGCAGACCGGGACACCGAGCCGGCGCAGCCGGAACGACTGCACGAGGGAGACGGTCTGGTAGCGGACCCGGTCGAGCGGGTCGGGAAGCCACGAGAAGCCGAAGCCGATGCCGGGATCCACGGCCACGGACCTCACGCCGAGCTCGCGGGCGTGGGCCAGGCGGCGCTCGAACTGCTCGAGCATCGCCGGCACCGGGTCCGTCTCGACCGGCTGATCGGTGGGGTCGTCGAGGTCGCGGGCGTGCTGGCCGACGATGTGGCACAGCACCAGCGACGCACCGTGCTCGGCCGCGAGGGTGAACATCTCCTCGTCGTCGCCGGAGCCGCTGAGATTGAGCACGCGGGCCCCTGCCTCCAGGCACGCCGCAACGACCTCGGGGTGGTAGCTCTCGACCGAGGTGGCGACGCCGGCGTCGGCGAGGTCACCGATCACCGGCACCAGCGAGTCGATCTGCCGCTGAGCCCCGGCCCGCTCGGCGGTGTCGACGACCGACTCGGCGCCGACGTCGACCAGACCGGCGCCCTGGGCGGCGAGGATCGTGCCCCGGCGTACCGCAGACTCGCGTGAGGTGGCGACGCTCTCGCGGTACCACGAGTCGGCCGAGAGGTTGAGCACGCCCATCAGCAGCGGGCTCGCGTCGGTGTCGAGCAGGCTCGCGCCGATCCGGAACGGCTCGACCGGTGCGTCGAGGTCCTCGCCGTACTCTTCGACGAGCGCGGCGAGGGCCCGCAGCGAGATCACGACCCTCCCCGCACGTAGCGCGACATCACGAAGTGCTCGGCCGTGAGCACGTGGGCGAGCTCGAACCGCCGAGGCTCGGGAAGCATGTCGGTGGCGGGCGTCGCGGAGGTGCCCACCAGCATCGGCGAGAAGGTTAGGTCGGCCTCGTCGAGCAGGTCCGCGGCGGCGACCTCGCGCAACAGCGACGGCCCGCCCTCGCAGACGATGCGCCACAGCCCTCGCGCGACGAGCTGCTCGACGACCCAGCTCGCCTCGACCGACTCACCCTCGGACTGGACGACGTCGCAGGTCTGCTTCAGCGCGGCGAGACGCTGCGCGTCGGGGTTCGCGGTGGTGAAGACGAGCGGGCGGACCGCCGACGCGGTGAAGTGCTCCTCGCCGATCGGCAGGGTCAGCGAGCCGGAGACGACCGCGATCACCGGAGCCTCGGCCTGCCCGTCAGCTCGGCGTCGCGCGGCGTCCGCCTCGGAGACGAGCAGCGGGCCGTACTCCTCGGCCGAAAGCGTGCCACCGCCCACGAGCACCACGTCGGCGAGACGGCGTACGGCGGAGAACACCTCACCGTCGGCCTCCCCGGAGACCGACCCGCTCAGGCCGTCGGAGCCGGCAGCGGCGCCATCCAGGGTGACCACCATCATCGCGCGCACCCACGCCCGGCCGGCCCGCTGCGGCCAGGGGTAGTGGTCGAGAAGGTCGTCGGCCGTCACCGGTCCGGGCCGGGGCCCGTAGAGCATCTCCACACCATGACCGTATCGGCCCGGCATCGGCCCCGACGACCGGCGCGTGGGGGGCTCCGCTCAGGGCAGGGTCAGCAGCAGGCCGGCACGGCCGACGTGCACACGGTGATGGTCGACGGCCGCGTGCTGAGGCGGGAAGGGAGCGGTGCTGCTCGCGGCGCCCGACCACGAACCAGACGCCGCGCGCCAGCGTGCACGGTGAGCTGTCCCTCAAGGCGGTTGGACCGGGGCTGGCGACTGACCTGATCCTTACGTCGGGCTCCTCGTACGGTGGTCCTGGTCTGCGCCGATCAGGACCACGTGGAGCGTCCGCGGACCGTGCACGCCCTCGATTCGGTCCAGCTCGATGTCGCTGGTGGCCGACGGGCCGCTGATCCAGGTCTGCGGCCGGCGCGGGTCGAGCCGGGCGACCGCCTCGGGGATACCCGCGACGACCTGGTCGGTCCGGACCACGCACACGTGCAGGTCGGGGACCAGGGTGATAGCCCGACGCCCCTGGTCGGCACCGTGGGTCAGCACCACGGTGCCGGTCTCGGCCACCCCCAGGGCCGCGGCGGTGACCACGGCGTCGAAGCCGTCCAGCTCACTCGCGGTGAAGCCGGCGTCGCGGGTCCCGGGCACGGGCCAGGGCAGCTCCGCGGGGAGCACGACCCGAGCCCCCTGCGGCAGGGCCGCACCGACCGCGGCGAGCACCGACTGCTCGTCGGACGGGCACCGGGTCAGCGTCGCCCGGTAGTCCTCCACCCGGTCGCCGAAGAGGCGGACGAGTCCCGCACCGTCGTGCCGGGCCGGCCGCGACCGGTAGCCGCGAGGCACCAGGACCTCCCCCGGGTCCGCGTCGGCCACGGCGTCGGCCACCCGCCGCAAGATGTCCTCTCGTGCACTCATGAGTCGTCCTCGTCCGTACGACCGCCGGTGCGCCGCCACCAGGCCCGGAAGGACTCACTCGGCGGTGCCGGGAGGTCCCGCGAGTCGGTCCAGGCCGCCCCGGGTCCGGGAAGACGGCCCAGCGCCCGCCGACCACCCGGGGACGCGCGTCGCCCGAACCGGGTCACCAGCCGACCCGCTGCGCCCGAGGCGGTCTCGGCCCGCGCGAGCCGCTGCCCCGAGGAGAGCATCCAGGCCACGGTCCGCATCGCCGCGCCCTCGGCGGTGAGCATCCGACGCCTCCCCGGCGTCGACCGGTGGGCGTCGACGACCTGCGCCCTCAGGTCGACCAGCACCGAGGGGATGTCGATCCGCACCGGACAGGCCTCGAAGCACGCGCCGCACAACGTCGAGGCGTAGGGCAGCGAGTCCGTCTGCGCGTCGACCCCGACGCCTTTGAGCAGCGGGTTGAGGATCGCGCCGATCGGGCCGGGGTAGACCGAGCCGTAGGCGTGCCCGCCGGTGCGCTCGTAGACCGGACAGACGTTGAGACAGGCCGAGCAGCGGATGCACCGCAGCGCCTGACGGCCCACGGTGTCGGCCAGCGCGCGCGTACGCCCGTTGTCGAGGAGGACCACGTGAACCTCCTGCGGTCCGTCACCAGGCGTCACGCCGCTCCAGGTGGAGGTGTACGGGTTCATCCGCTCGCCGGTCGAGGACCGCGGTAGCAGCTCGAGGAAGACGTCGAGGTCGGCGTAGGTCGGCACCACCTTCTCGATCCCGACCACCGACACGAGCACCTCGGGCAGGGTCAGGCACATCCGGCCGTTGCCCTCGGACTCGACGACGACCAGGGTCCCGCTCTCGGCCACCGCGAAGTTCGCCCCGGACACCGCGACCTTGGCCCGCAGGAACTTCTCGCGCAGGTGCAGCCGGGCCGCTTCGGCCAACCGGGCGGGGTCGTCGGTGAGGTCCTCGGGCGCCGCCCGTCCCACCGCACCCATCCGCTCGGCGAACACCGCGCGGATCTCCGCCCGGTTCCGGTGGATCGCCGGCACCAGGATGTGCGAGGGGAGGTCGTCGCCGAGCTGCACGATCAGCTCGGCCAGATCGGTTTCCCAGGCGGCGATGCCCTGCTCGGCCAAGGCCTCGTTGAGGCCGATCTCGGCGGTGGCCATCGACTTGACCTTGACCACCTCGTCGACTCCGTGGCTACGGGCCACGGCCGCCACGACCGCGCAGGCCTCGTCCGCGTCCCGCGCCCAGTGCACCGTCGCACCCCGGGCGACCAGGGACGTCTCGAGCCGGACGAGGTGCTCCTCGAGATGTCGCAGGGTGTTGTCCTTGATCGCGGCACCGGCCAGGCGCAGCTCCTCCCAGTCCTCCACCTCGGCGACCACGGCCTCGCGCTTGGCCCGAATCGTCGCCGTCGCGTGCGCCAGGTTGCTCCGCAGCTGGGTGTCGGCGAGCGCGGTGCGGGCCGCGGTGGGGAAGGCCGGCATCCCGACGAAGGTGGCGCTCACCCCCGACCCCCGGGGCGGGGTGGATCGGCGCTGTCCACCTGGTGCGCTGCACCTTCGGTCGAGGCGAGCACCTCGGCCAGGTGCAGGGTGCGTACGCCGGCCCGCTGCCGCGAGAGCATCCCGCCGATGTGCATCAGACAGGACGAGTCCCCGGCGACCATGACCTCCGCGCCCGTCCCGGCCACCCGTCGCGCCTTGTCGCTGCCCATGGCCACCGACGTGTCGGCGTTCTTCACCGCGAAGGTTCCGCCGAAGCCGCAGCACGCCTCCGCGTCCGGCAGGTCCACCAGCCGCAGCCCTCGGACCGCACGCAGCAGTGAGAGCGGACGGTCCCCGACCCCGAGCATCCGCAGTGAGTGGCAGGTCGGGTGGTAGGTCACGGTGTGGGGGAAGGCGGCGCCCACGTCGGTGACCCCGAGGACGTCGACGAGGAACTCGCTGAGCTCGCGCACCCGCGGCGACACCTCGGCCACCGCCGCGGCCAGGGCGGGGTCGCCGGAGCGGCGCGCCACCAGCTGGTGCTGGTGCCGGGCCGAGCCCGCGCAGGAGCCCGACGGGGTGACCACGTGGTCGTAGCCCTCGAAGCTGTCGACGAAGTTGCGGACCACCGGCACCGCCTCGTCGAGGTAGCCGGTGTTCACCATCGGCTGCGCGCAGCAGGTCTGGGTCTCGGGGAAGTCGACCTCGACCCCCAGGCGGCGCAGCACCGTGACCACGGCCTTGCCTGCCTCGGGGAACAGCGCATCGTTGAGACACGTCACCATCAGCGCCACCCGCATGCGTCTCAGCCTCGCACAAGCCGGTGGACGCGAGCCTCGGCAGCGTCCCACGCTTCCTGGGTCGGGGCCTCGGGGCCGAGCTCGTCGGACCGGGCGCCAGGGCCATGGCCTGCGTCGGGCTCGTAGGAGGTCAGGGTCTGGGTCTCGCTGACCAGCCGACGCATCGCGGACAGGTTGGGGAGGTTCACCCCCAGGGCCCGGGCCTGAACGAGCACGTTGCCCAAGGCCGCCGCCTCGACCGGCCCGGCCAGGACCGGCACCCCGCAGGCCGACGCGGTCAGCTCGCAGAGCAGGGCGTTGCGCGCACCGCCCCCGACCACGTGGACGACCTCCAGCTCCCGGCCCGCCAGCTCCACGGCCTGACGGACCACCCTCCGGTACGCCAGAGCGAGGCTGTCGAGGATGCAACGGACGGTCTCCGCGCGTGATGCGGGAGCTGGTTCGCCCGACCGCCTGCAGGTCTCGGCGATCCGGGCGGCCATGTCGCCGGGCGGGGTGAAGACGTCGTCCTCCAGGTCGACCACCGACCGGAGGGCGGGCAGGGCGGCGGCCTGGGCGAGCAGCTCGTGGAGATCGGCGTCCGCCCAGGTCCGCAGGGCCTCGGAGAGCACCCACAGGCCGGACACGTTGCGCAGGAACCGCACGGTGCCGTCCACGCCGCCCTCGTTGGTGAAGTCGGCCTCGCGGGCGGCCTCGCTGAGCACGGGCTCGTCGAGCTCCACCCCGACCAGGGACCAGGTTCCGCAGGAGATGTACGCCGCTCGGGCCCGGTCGGTGAAGGGGACGGCCACCACGGCGGACGCGGTGTCGTGGGAGCCCACGCTGATCACCGGCACCTCGCCGACCGTGCCGACCTCGGAGGCCACCTCCACGAGCAGCGGGCCCAGGGTGGTGCCGGGGTCCACCAACGGGGGAAGGATCCGGGGCGGTAGGCCGACCCTGAGGAGCAGGTCCTCGGCCCAGGCCCGGGCCCGGACGTCGTAGAGCTGGGTGGTGGAGGCGTTGGTGCGCTCGGCCACCTGGCGCCCGGTGAGCCAGTAGGCGAGCAGGTCCGGGACCAGAAGCATGGTCTCTGCCCGTGCGAGCAGGTGGGGAGAGGCCAGCAGCTGGTACAAGGTGTTGAAGCCGAGCTGCTGGAGCCCGGTGGTCCGGTAGAGCTCGACCTCCGAGATC
>JBBPYL010000036.1:0-15631 GCA_038199935.1 Propionibacteriales bacterium
AGCTAATACGTCCCTCGCGTCCCGCGATGGTTCTCGGGCTCACCGCCGTTCCCGGCGCGGGGCAGAACTTCATCGTCGTCGACGACGACCGGATGGCCCGTCAGATCGCGGAGAAGCGGGAGTCCCGGGAGCGCGCGGCCATGCAGGCGCGTCGCCGAGTGCGTCGCACGCTCGAGGACTTCATGGCCTCGATGGAGAAGGGTCAGAGCCAGGAGCTCAACCTGATCCTGAAAGGCGACGTCTCCGGCTCGGTGGAGGCGCTGGAGGACTCGCTGGCCAAGATCGACGTCGGTGACGACATCAGCGTCCGGGTCATCGATCGCGGTGTCGGTGCGATCACCGAGACCAACGTCGACCTGGCTGCCGCCTCCGACGCGATCATCATCGGGTTCAACGTCCGGCCCCAGGGCAAGGCGACCGAGATGGCCGAGAAGGAGGGTGTCGAGATTCGCTACTACTCGGTCATCTACCAGGCGATCGAGGAGATCGAGGCGGCCCTCAAGGGCATGCTCAAGCCCGAGTACGAGGAGATCTCGCTGGGCCAGGCCCAGATCCGCGAGATCTTCCGCTCGAGCAAGATCGGAAACATCGCCGGGTGCATGGTCACCAGCGGCACGATCCGACGCAACGCGAAGGCCCGGCTCATCCGCGACGGCAACGTCGCGGCGGAGAACCTGGACCTCTCCTCGCTGCGCCGGGAGAAGGACGACGTCACCGAGGTCCGCGAGGGCTTCGAGTGTGGTCTGACGCTGCGCGGCTTCAACGACATCAAGATCGACGACGTCGTGGAGTGCTTCGAGATGCGCGAGATCCCCCGCGGCTGACGCCGCAGTTTCCCAGGGTATGCAGGAGAACTGCCGCTCCCCATGGTGAATTCACCATGGGGAGCGCCAGAAGTCCTGCATACCGTGGGAAACTTCCCCACGCACGGGCCTAGGTGCGCCGTGCCGAGAAGGAGCAGCAGATGGCTAGCCCACGAGTACGCAAGGTGGCCGACCGCATCCAGGTGATCGTCGCGGAGATGCTCGAGCGGCGGATCAAGGACCCCCGGCTCGGGTTCGTCACCGTCACCGACGTCCGGGTCACCGGCGACACCCAGCACGCCTCGATCTTCTACACCGTCTTCGGCGAGGCCGACGAGGTCGCCGCCAGTGCTGTGGCGCTGGAGTCGGCCTCCGGGCTGATCCGCAGCGAGGTCGGCAAGCAGCTCGGGCTGCGGCACGTGCCGACGCTGGAGTTCCTCCATGACGCACTGCCCGAGAACGCCCGGGCGCTCGACGACCTGCTGGCCCGGGCCCGTGAGTCCGACGCCGCCGTCGTCGCCGCCGCGGCGGGAGCGACGTACGCCGGGGAGACCGACCCCTACCGCAAGCCGCACGAGCGCGACCCCCTCGACGAGGCCGAGGAGCCGGACGCGGGTGACCGGGAGCCGGGTGAGCCGGACGCGACGGACCCGACGGACCCGGACGAGAGTGCCCTCGAGCCGGGCGAGGACCCGCGCGCGTGACCGCGGGGCCCGAGTCGGGCCTGGTCGTGGTGGACAAGCCTGCCGGTCTGACCTCGCACGACGTCGTCGCCCGCGTCCGGCGCTTGGGCGGCACGCGCAAGGTCGGACACGCCGGGACGCTCGACCCGATGGCCACCGGGGTGCTGCTGGTGGGGGTGAACCGGGCCACCCGACTGCTGGGCCACCTGACCCTGACCGAGAAGGCCTACGCCGCGACGCTGAGACTCGGTACGTCGAGCAGCACCGACGACGCCGAGGGCGTCCTGAGCGCGCCGACGTCCACCCAGGACGTGCGCGAGGACGACGTGCGTGCTGCCGCCGCAACGTTCCTCGGCGAGATCCAACAGGTCCCCTCCCAGGTGTCCGCGGTCAAGATCGACGGCCGTCGCGCCTACGCCCGCGTGCGTGCCGGTGAGACGGTAGAGATCCCGGCGCGCGAGGTGGTGGTGCACCAGCTCGTGGTCGGCGACCTCCGGCGCGAGGGCGGGGCGCTCGACGTCGACCTGCGCGTGCGGTGCTCGAGCGGCACCTACATCCGGGCCCTGGCTCGTGACCTCGGTGTCGCGCTGGGGACCGGTGGCCACCTGACCGCACTCCGACGGACCGCGGTCGGGCCCTTCGGCCTCGACGAGGCGGCCACGCTTGAGGAGCTGGCTCAGGACTGGTCGCTGTGCGGGATGTCCGAGGTCGCCCGGCGGTGCTTCCCCGCTCGCGACCTCGACGAGGCCGAGACTGCCGACGTCGCCGTCGGGCGAAAACTGGACGTGGACCTGGGCACAGCCGGACCGGTGGCGCTCTTCGACCCGTTCGGGGACTTCCTCGCGCTCTACGAGCAGCGCGACGCGGTGGCCGCCCCGGTCGCGGTCTTCACCGGCTGAGATCGAACCGGCTCCGGCGTTGTGGGAGAGTTCTCGGCGTGACTGACGTGTGGCGCTCGCTCGACGAGGTGCCGGCCGGGCTGCGCCGCACCGTCGTCACGATCGGCAACTTCGATGGCGTGCACCGAGGACACCAGCACGTCATCGCGCAGGCCGACCTGCGGGCGCGCGAGCGCGGACTCGACACGCACGTCGCGGTCACCTTCGCCCCGCACCCGATGGTCGTCCTGCGACCCGAGCACGCTCCGCAGGCCCTGAGCAGCATCGAGGACCGGGTACGACGGCTGGCCACGGCCGGGGTCGACGCGGTTCTGGTCCTGCCCTTCGACCGGTCGGTCGCGGCCTGGACCCCCGAGCACTTCGTCCGCACGGTGCTCGTGGAGTCGCTGCACGCCGCCCTGGTCGTGGTCGGCGCCAACTTCCGCTTCGGTCACCGCGCCGGGGGTGACGTGGAGACGCTGCGCCGTCTCGGGGAGGCCGATGGCTTCGAGGTCGAGGGTCTCGCGCTCGACGGCGGTCCTCAGGTCTGGTCGTCGAGCTACGTCCGGACCTGCGTCGCCGCCGGAGACGTGGCGGGCGCGACCGAGGCCCTCGGTCGGCCGTTCACCGTGCGCGGCACCGTCCTGATGGGTGACCGGCGCGGTCGCGAGCTCGGCTACCCGACGGCCAACCTGGCCACCACCGACGACGTCGCCGTGCCTGCCGATGGGGTGTACGCGGGATACCTGCGCCGCCTGGACACCGACGAGGCGTACCCGGCGGCCGTCAGCGTGGGGACCAACCCGACCTTCGACGGCAGCCGCGAGCGCCGGGTCGAGACGTTCGTGCTGGACCGTGACGACCTCGAGCTGTACGGGGTCGAGGTCGAGGTCGCCTTCGTGGAGCACATCCGGGGCATGGTCCGCTTCGACTCGGTGCAGGACCTGGTGCAGCGCATGCACGAGGACGTGGCCACGACCCGGCGGCTGCTCGACGGCCGAGAACCTCCCCGGTGAGGACCGGCCGGCGCGACCCGGCCCGCGGCGCGCGGGACGAGCCGACCGACGCCGAGCTGGTCGACGTGACCTCACTCTGGTTCATCCGGCACGGACTGCCCTACTTCGTGCCTGAGCAGCGGGAGAGCGCGCGGCGGGCGCTGTGGTCGCGACGGACCGCGGCGATGCTCGTGGTCACCGTGCTGGCTGCGCTCGGTGCCGGCGTTGCACTGGCGTGGCTGGTCGAGGACGCCACCGCAGCAGCGCCACCCTTGTTGGTCATCGTGGGTGCCGCGGT
The DNA here is from genome assembly GCA_038199935.1 of Propionibacteriales bacterium. GTDB lineage: Bacteria > Actinomycetota > Actinomycetes > Propionibacteriales > Nocardioidaceae > Nocardioides_B. The sequence goes on from JBBPYL010000036.1 coordinate 3,658, forward strand.
GGCCCTGTACGCGGTGACCGCGCTGCGGGCGGGACCCATCGCTTCCTGGGCGGTGGGTCGGGCGGTGGGCAGTCTGCGTCTCCTGTTGCCGCTGGTCACCCGGGCCCTGCCGCTGCTGCTGCTCTTCATCACGTTCCTCTTCATCAACGCCGAGGTCTGGCAGGTCTCCGCGACCCTCGACGGCGGTGTGCTCTGGCTGACCGTCGCGCTCTTCGCCGTCGTGGGGGTGGCCTTCCTGCTCGTCCGGCTGCCCGAGGAGCTGGACAGCGTGGACGCCACGATGGGCCCGGACGAGCTGGTCGAGGCCTGTCGGGGCACCCCGTTGGAGCAGCGGGCGCACCGCGCGGTCCAGACGCAGCCGGGCGCCGCCTGCACCACCACCGTCGCCGGCTTCGAGCGGGCCAACCTGCTGCTGGTCCTGGTGATCGCCCAGGCGGTGCAGGTGCTGCTGCTCTCGGTGTCGGTGTTCGCGTTCTTCCTGGTCTTCGGGGGCATCGTGATGAGCGAGGGGGTCCAGGAGAGCTGGATCCAGGGCACGTCGCACGCGCTGCCCTACCTGTCCCACCTCTCGGTCGAGCTGGTTCAGGTCTCGGTGTTCCTGGCCGCCTTCTCGGGCCTGTACTTCACCGTCTACGCCGTGACCGAGGACTCCTACCGGGACCAGTTCTTCACCGAGGTGAAGAACGAGCTCGACCGGGCGGTCGGCGTGCGCGCGGTCTACCTCGCGCTGCGCACCGACGCCGGGAGATGACCGCTCCCGCCCACCTGGTCGGGTGAGCGGGAGCAGTCAGAGGCGGGAGCAGCAGGACGGACCTAGGCGTCGAGGTCCTTCTCCACCAGCGCGGCGATGGTCTCCACCGCGCTCTCGTCGTCGCCGGCGACCTCGACGCTGTCACCCTGCTTGGCGCCGAGGGTCATGATCATCAGCGCGGACGCGGCGTCGACGGGGGACCCGTCATGTGCGCACAGGGTCACCGACGAGTCGAGCTTGCCGGCTGCCTCGGCGATGAGGGCGGCGGGCCGGGCGTGGAGTCCGACCGACGATCCGACGGTCACGGTCTTGCTGGGCATGGTGTCTCCTCAAGGATGGGTGCTGACGCTGAGCGGGTGGGACATCGGTGCAGGCAGTCAAGCAGGTCGTGCGACGGGGGTCACACGGTGACCGAGGAGAGCTCCTCGACCTCGTCGCTGCTGACCATCGACTTCAGGGCGACGACGGACGCGTCGGCGGCCAACACTCCGGCCACCAGGGCGACCAGGAACCAGATCACGCCCCCGACGGCGAAGAGCACGAAGATGCCTCCGTGGGGGGCGCGCAGGGTGACACCGGCGCCCATCGAGATGGCTCCGGTGATGCCGCTGCCGAGCATGATGGAGGGGATCACCCGCAGTGGGTCTGCCGCGGCGAAGGGGATGGCCCCCTCGGTGATGAAGGAGGCGCCGAGCAGCCAGGCGGCCTTGCCGTTCTCCTTCTCCGCCGGGGTGAACAGCGAGGGACGGACCACGGTGGCCAGGGCGAGCGCCAGCGGCGGGACCATCCCGGCCAGCATGACTGCCGCCATGATCTTCAGCTGGGGGGCGTCTCCGGCGGCCGTTGCGGCGGTGCCGAGACCGGTGACGGCGAAGACGTACGCCGTCTTGTTCAACGGACCGCCCATGTCGAAGGCCATCATCAGGCCGAGCACGATCCCGAGGATCACTGCAGAGCCCCCGGCCATGCTGGTCAGCCCGCGGGTCAGCGCGTCCATCAGCGCGGCGAGCGGCTTGCCCAGGACGACGAGCATGATCAGTCCGGAGACCAGGGTGGCTCCCAGCGGGATGATCACCACCGGCATCAGGCCCCGGACGAAGCGCGGCACGGCACGCTGGGCGATCCAGTGGGCGGTCAGACCGGCCAGCACCCCGCCGACGATGCCGCCGAGGAAGCCCGCGTTCAGGACGCTGTTGGCCAGCGCGCCCATCACGAAGCCCGGCGCGATCCCGGGACGGTCGGCGATGGCGTAGGCGATGTAGCCGGCCAGGGCCGGGACCAGGAAGGAGAAGGCCGTTCCCCCGATGGTGAGCAGGACCGCGCCGAGGTAGGCGCCGAGGCCACCTACAGCGTGGTCGAGCCCCAGGGCGCCGGCGTCGGGCAGGTTGAACAGCGTGTTGTCGGCCAGGATGGCCGAGGCCTTGTCCGGCAGGGCGATCTCGTAGCCGCCGAGCAGGAACGCGAGGGCGATGAGCAGACCGCCGGCCGCCACGAAGGGGATCATGTACGACACGCCGGTCATCAGCACCCGGCGGACGGTCAGCCCGAAGGACTCCGAGTGTCCCGAGGAGGAACGGGAGCCCGAGGAGCCCGCCGAGCCGGCCGAGGCGGCGTCGCCCTCGACCCGTGGCGCGTCCGGGTCGTCGGCGTAGAGCAGCGCGTCGGCGATCATCCCGTCCGGGTCGTCGATGCCGCGCTTGACCCCGGAGGCGACCAGCGGCTTGCCCGCGACGCGGCCGCGGTCCCGGACGCCGACGTCGGCGGCGAAGATGACCGCGGACGCCGCGGCGATGACGGCCGGGTCCAGGGGGGTGGAGCCGGCCGAGCCCTGGGTCTCGACGTACAGGTCGACCCCGGCCCGGCCCGCCGCTGCCTCGAGGGACTCCGCGGCCATGTAGGTGTGCGCGATCCCGGTCGGGCAGGAGGTGACCGCGACCAGGGACCTTCGGGGCTGGTCCTGGGTGGCAGCCGACGCGGAGGACCCGGCGCTCTCGGTGCTGGGGCTGGGGCTGGGGCTGGGGCTGGGGCTGGCGTCTGGGGCTGGGGCTGGCGTCTGGGGACGACTCGGTCACTGCGGGCGACGCCGCTGGCGGCGCGGCGGGGCTGGACGAGGGCAGGCTGACCGCGTTGTCGACCAGGGCCACCACGTCCTCGGGGGTCTCGGCGGCCCGGAGCCCGTTGGTGAAGTCCGGCTTGACCAGGGCGCGAGCGAGCTGGGTCAGGACCTCAAGGTGGGTGGCGTCACCGCCGGCGGGCGCGGCGATGAGGAAGGCCAGGTCCGCGGGTCCGTCCTTGGCGCCGAAGTCGGTGCCGGGGGAGAGTCGGGCGAAGACCAGGGTGGGGACCTCGACGTGCTCGGTGCGGCAGTGCGGGATCGCGATCCCGCCCGGCAGCCCCGTGGGAGACGTGGCCTCCCGGGCCAGGGCGTCCTCGGCGAGGCCGTCGGGGTTCGTGGTGCGTTCGGCCTCGGCGGCGACGGCGGCGAGCCCGCGGATGACCGCGAACTTGTCGTCGCCGAGCGCGACGTCGAGTCGCACCAGCTCGGTGGTGATCATGGAGGTGGACATCGATTCTCAGACCTCTCGGTGGGGTGCGGGGCCAGTGACGGACACGCGGACAGGATTGGGCAGCCGGACGACCTCGACGAGGTCGCCGTGGACGTGGTCGGGCGTGGGGATGGTGGTCCCGGGGAGGGCGGCGGCGGCACTGCCGTAGGCCACGGCGAGACGCAGGCAGTCCTCGGACGAGGCGCCGCGCAGGGACCCGAGCAGGTAGCCGAAGAGGCTCGAGTCGCCGGCGCCGACCGTGCTGATCACGACGGTGGGCGGGGGCACGGCGTGCCAGGCGCCGGTCTCGGTGACCAGGACGGCGCCGCCGGCACCGAGCGTGGCCAGGACGGCGCCGACCCCACGGTCGAGCAGGCGGCGGGCGGCCTCCGCGGCTGCCGTGGGATCGGCCTCGATCGCCGCTGCGTCGCCGTCGGTGAGGCCGGCCAGCTCCTCCGCGTTCGGCTTGAGCAGGTCGGGGGCGGCCGACTCGAGGGAGTCGGCGATGGCCTGCAGCGGAGCGTCCGAGGTGTCCACGGCGACCTGGACGTCGAGGTCGCGCAGGTCGGCCACGACCTCGGCGTACCAGCCGACGGGGGAGCCGGGGGGCAGCGAACCGGCCAGGACCACCCACCGCGCGCTGGCAGCCCTGGTGTGCAGAGCAGCCAGCAGCCGGGCGAGCAGACCGGCGTCCACGGTGGCGCCGGGGGAGTTGATCTTGGTCGTGGTGCCGTCGGGCTCGGTGAGGGTGACGTTCATTCTTACGTCGCCGGCCGGTGGCTCGCAGTGGCAGGCGATGCCGTCGCGGACCAGTTCGTGGACGAACGGGTCGTCGGGGTCCACCGGCAGCACCGCCACCGTCGGGACTCCGGCCGCCACGGCGGCCCGGGAGATGTTGACGCCCTTCCCCGCCGCCTGCGAGGTGACCCCCGTGGCCCGCAGCACGGCACCACGCTCCAGCACCGAGTCCAGCTCGATGGTCCGGTCGATGCTGGGGTTGGGGGTCAGTGTGACGATCATGCGATAACCACCTCGATGTCGCGGTCGGTCAGGGCGCTGCGAACGGCGTCGTCGATCAGGTCGTCAGTGACCAGGACGTCCACCTGGGTGAGGTCGGCGAAGCGGACGGTGCTCTCCACGCCGACCTTCGAGGAGTCGGCGAGCACGACCACGCACCGGGCGCCGGCGACCATGGCCCGCTTGACCGCGGCCTCGCTGGGGTCGGGGGTGCTGAGTCCGTGGGCCAGGGAGAGCCCGTTGGTGCCGAGGAAGGCCACGTCGGCGCGGATGTGGCTCAGGGCGTCGACCGTCTCCTCGCCCACCGCGGCCTGGGTGGTGCGGCGCACCCGGCCCGGCAGCAGGTGCAGGGCCACGTTCCGCCGGGCGGCGAGGCGGCTGGCGACCGGCACGGCGTGCGTGAAGACCGTGAGATCCCGGTCGGTGGGGAGCAGGCCGGCCAACCGAGCCGTCGTGGTGCCGGCGTCGAGGAGCACGCTCCCGCCGTCGTGGGGGAGGAAGGTCAGGGCCTTGGTGGCCACCCGGTCCTTGAGGTCACCGTGGGTGAGGTCGCGCTCGGCGACGGCGAGCTCCAGCACGGTCAGCGAGGCGGCCGGGATGGCGCCACCGTGCACCCGTCGTACGATGCCGGCACGCTCGAGCGAGGACAGGTCACGGCGCACCGTCTCGGTGGTGACGTCGAACCTGGTGGCCAACTCGGCCACGGACAGACGGCCCCGACGGGTGACCAGGTCGGCCACCGCTTGCTGTCTTTCTTCGGCGTACACCGGGTGCTCCTCCCTGACGACTCTGCGTATCTGTTGTTTTACGCCCGAATGTGTTGACTGTCAAGCCGGGGAAGGGTTTACTTTCGGTCATGGCCTCCGTCACATCGAACCCTGCCCAGCCCACCGCCGTCGGCCCCGCGCCCGGCGACGACGCCCTGCACGGCACCCCGGTGGTGCCCGGCATCGCCTACGGCCCGGTGGTCGTGGCCAGCGCCGAGATCTCGGCCGCCGCGATCATCGCCTTCACCGAGCAGACCCTCGAGGAGGCCGACGCGGCCGCCCGCTACGACGCCGCCGTCGAGGTCGTGGCCGACCGCCTGGCCGGCCGCGCCTCCGCGGCCAGCGGCTCGGCGGCCGAGGTGCTCACCGCCACCGCGGGGCTGGCCCGGGACCGAGGGCTGCGCTCGGCCGTCGTCGGCCGTCTCGACCAGGGAGAGGGCATGCTCACGGCCATCGACGGCAGCATCGACCAGTTCGCCGGCCTGTTCACCCAGATGGGCGGCCTGATGGCCGAGCGGGTCACCGACCTGCGTGACCTCGGGCGCCGGCTGACCGCAGAGATCGTCGGGGAGCCGGAGCCGGGCGTCCCCACCCCGGAGGTGGCCTCGATCCTGGTCGCGGAGGATCTCGCTCCCGCCGACACCGCCGGACTGGACGCCGCCCTGGTGGTGGGCCTGGTCACCGAGCGGGGAGGACCCACCAGCCACACCGCGATCATCGCCCGGCAGCTAGGCATCCCCTGCGTCGTGGCTGTCTCCGGGGCCCTCGCCCTGCGGGCCGGGACTCCCGTGCTCGTGGACGGGGTCGCCGGCACGATCGAGGTGGAGCCGGACCCGGAGCGGGCCGAGCGCCTGGTGGCGGAGTCGGTCGATCGGCGCAGCGCGCTCGCGGACTGGTCGGGGCCGGGTCGCACCAGCGACGGTACGGCGGTGAAGGTGATGGCCAACGTCGCCGACGTCAGCTCCGCGGCCCAGGCCGCCGACGGACCGGTTGAGGGCAGCGGCCTGTTCCGCACCGAGCTGTGCTTCCTCAACCGCAAGGACGAGCCCAGCGTCCAGGAGCAGGCCGACCTCTACGCCGGAGTGCTCTCCGCCTTCGGCCCCGACCGCGTCGTGGTGGTGCGGACCCTCGACGCCGGCTCGGACAAGCCGGTCGCCTTCGCGACCATGGAGGGCGAGGAGAACCCCGCGCTCGGCGTCCGCGGCCTCCGCCTCTCCTTCGGCAACCCCGGGTTGCTCGAGCGGCAGCTCGACGCCATCAAGCTGGCCGCGGAGCAGAGCGGCACCACGCCATGGGTGATGGCTCCGATGGTGGCCACCGTGGAGGAGGCACGCGTCTTCGCCGCCCAGGTCCGAGACCGCGGGCTGAAGGCCGGGATCATGGTCGAGGTTCCGAGCACCGCCCTGCTGGCCCACCGGTTCCTCGAGGTCGTCGACTTCCTGTCCATCGGCACCAACGACCTGACTCAGTACACGATGGCCGCCGACCGGATGGCCAGCGACCTCGCGCACCTCACCGACCCCTGGCAGCCGGCGGTGCTCGCGCTGGTCGCCATCACCGCCGAGGCCGGCAAGCAGGCCGGGAAGCCGGTCGGCATCTGTGGCGAGGCCGCGGCCGACCCCCTGCTGGCCACCGCCCTCGTGGGCATGGGCATCACCTCGCTGTCGATGGCCTCTGCGGCCGTCCGCCCGGTCGGGGCGCAGCTGGCCGAGGTCTCGATGGACGTGTGCGAGCAGGCCGCAGAGGCGGCGTTGGCCGCGACCGATCCTGCGGCGGCCCGGCTCGCCGTCCGGGAGCTGCTCACCCCCGCCGAGTGACGACGCCACCGCGCCGGACAGCGCGCGAGTGACCCGCGGTCCGGGCGGGGCTCAGGTGCCGGTGACCTCGTCGAGGTAGGGACACGGGTCGGCGCTGTCGAAGTCCCGGACGCCCGCGGTCCACAGGGCGCCGACGGCGAGCGTGCGGCGTACCGCGGCGAAGGTGACCACGTGCGCGATCGTGCCTGCGACGCTGTGTGGTCGGCGGGTCGCAGGTGGTGTCGACGAAAGTGTCCGCGAGCTGGCCCTCGGCCAGGGCGCGGTCCACGAAGGCGAGCCAGTCGCGTCCGGCCGCCTCGTGACGAGTGGCGAGGCCGGCCACGGTGACCTCGGACCGGTCAGGCCACCCGCCGCCCCGGAGCGCGGAGAGCCAGTGCTCCTCCTGGGTGACCATCGCGTCCAGCACGCGGCGCAGGGTCATGTCGTCGTCGATCGCCTCCACCGACAGGCTGATCGGCCGGTCGAGGACCTCCTCGGACAACCCCGAGGAGGCCTCGATCAGTCGCGTCAGCGAGTCGACGTGATGGCGGATGAGGTGATGGAGGACATCCATGCTCGTCTCCTGATGGGAGGCCGGCAGCCGAAGGCCGCCGGGAGGGCGGAAGTGCACCCCGCTGGGCGCGGGGAGCTCTAGGTCGAAGAAGGTCAGGGGCGGGTCGGCGCGCAGGGCGCTGGGGGTGCGGGAGAAGGCCCGAGCGAAGGCTCGAGTGAAGGCCTCGTGAGAGCTGTAGCCCGCCTCGACGGCGACGTCGAGGATCGTGCGGTGCGAGTGTCGGAGCAGGTGCCAGGCGGCCCGCTCCAGGAGGATCCGACGCCGCAGCGCCCCCGGCGGTTCGCCCGTCGTGGCGCTGACCAGCCGGTCGAAGTGGAAGCGGGAGAGGTGACCGCGCCGGGCCAGTTCCTCGGCGCCGACCTCCGGGTCGTCCAGGCAGGCCTGGGCCAGGTCGAGGATCCGACTCAGCGTGTCGGCGTCGGCGGGGTGCGTCACGTGACCAGCCTGGCGTAGATCCGCGGCCGCGGCTTGACCGACGTTGCGCAACGCCGTTTCACCGCACCCGAGCCGGGGTCTGGTGAGCGGTCTGACCTGCTCCGCGTGGTCAGGAGCGGGCCGACAAGGTGACCGGCGTGCCGTTGAGGACCGCGTTGCCGCTGACGTCGAGCGACTCGGGGTCGGTCAGGTCGTTGATGGACACCCCGGGTAGCGCCGCGGCACGCCGCAGGAGTACGCCCTCCCCGGCGTGGCCGTAGCCGTGCGGCAGGCTGGCCACCCCCGGCATCATCGTGTCGCTCGCGAACACCTCGACGTCCACCGCGCCCACCCGGGAGGTCACCGTGACCACGGCGCCGTCGATCAGGCCGCGCGCAGCCAGCTCCTCGGGATGCACGAGCAGGTGGTGGCGCGCACGTCCCTTGGTCAACCGGTCCAGGTTGTGCATCCAGGAGTTGTTGTCCCGCTGGTGACGGCGTCCCACCAGCAGGAGCGTCCCCGGCTCCGGGGGCGCGACGGCGCTGAGCCGCACCAGGTCCTCCAGGACCAGCGGCTGGGCCAGGTCCACTCGCCGGTCCGGGGTCTGGAGGCGATCGGGCAGCTGCGGCGTCAGCGGCCCCAGGTCGGCACCCGCGGGACGGCGGCGCAGCCAGGCCAGCGACCGACGTGGTGAGCCCGTGCGCAGCAGCAGGTCGAGGGTCCGGGTGGGGGAGAGTCGCATCCGGGCCTGCCGGACCAGGCGTCGACGCAGCGGCTCGGGTCGACCCAATCGGCGCAGGGTGCGCAGCGTGATCTCCCGGTAGATCTCCCAGTCGTGCCGTGCTCCCTCCGGCTTGTCGAGCACCGCGGGGGCGAAGCGCGCCGTGTTGCGCACGGCCAGGGTCCCGAAGACCAGGTCGTAGTGGTCGCGCTCGAGGGCCGTGGTCGGCGGCAGGATCACGTCGGCGTGGCGGGTGGTCTCGTTGACGTACAGGTCCACCGAGGCCATGAAGCCCAGCCCGGCCAGGGCCTCGCCCAGCCGGCGGCCGTCGGGCGTCGAGGACACCGGGTTGCCGGCGAGGTGAGCAGGGCCCGCACCTGTCCCTCGCCCGGGGTCTCGATCTCCTCTCGCAGGGCGGCCACCGGCAGCTCCCCGCCGAACTCGGGCAGACCGCGGACCCGGCTGCGCCAGCGGCCCAGGTGTCCGGGCCCGACGAGCCGACGTCCGACCATGTCGACCAGCGGAGCGGTGAGCATGACCCCGCCGGGCCGGTCGAGGTTGCCGGTGACCGCATTGAGCACCTGGATGGCCCACAGGCTGACCAGACCGAAGGACTGGACCGAGACCCCGACCCGGCCGTAGACGGCGGCCGAGGGGGCTCGGACCAAGTCGTGGGCGATCCGGCGGATGACCTCGGCGTCGAGGCCGCTCATCATCTCGGCCCGCTCGGGGGAGAACTCGGTGACGGTGACGCGTACGACCTCCAGGCCGTCGACATACGCCCCCGGGTGATCGAGACGCTCGCCGAGGATGACGTGGAGCAGTGCGAGCAGGACGAACGCGTCGGATCCAGGACGGACGAACTGATGCTCGTTGGCGACCCGCGCGGTCTCGGTGCGGCGTGGGTCGAGCACGACCATCCGGCCGCCCCGGGCGTTGAGGTCGCGGAGACGTCGAGGGAAGTCGGGCACCGTCATCAGCGAGCCGTTGGAGGCCATCGGGTTCGCCCCGAGGACGAGGAAGTCGTCGGTGCGGTCGATGTCGGGGACCGGGATCATGAGCTGGTGCCCGTAGAGCAGGTGGGCCAGGATCTGCTGGGCAGCTGGTCGACCGAGGTGGCGGAGTACGCGTTGCGTGTGCGCAGGGACTTCAGCATCGCGGTGCCGTGGGTCATCGAGCCCAGGCTGTGCACGTTGGGGTTGCCCAGGTAGACCGCCAGCGCGTCCGCACCGCCACGGGTGATCGTCCTCGCCAAGCCGTCCGCCACCTGGTCCAGCGCCTCGTCCCAGGACGTCTCGACCCAGGTGTCGCCCTCGGGTCCGGCGACGCGGCGCACCGGTGTGCGCAGCCGGTCCGGATCGGCCTGCAGGTCGGGCAGCGCGAGTGCCTTGGGGCAGACGTGCCCACGCGACAGCGGGTCCTCCGGGTCGCCCCGCACGCCGATGACCACCCCGTCGTCGACCGTGAGCAGCAGCCCGCAGATCGCTTCGCACAGGTTGCACACGCCGCGTCGGGTCTCCATGGCCCCATCCAACACCCGCGGCTCGTCCGCTCGGCGGGCTCCGGCGGTGTGTCGCGTGTCGCGCTACTGTGCAGCGCGCAGTAGTGTGCGACGCATGGATACGACCCAGCTCCTCAAGGGAGTGCTCGACCTGGCCGTGCTCGCGGTGGTCGACGCCGAGGACGGCTACGGCTACGACGTCGTACGGCGGCTGCGCGCCGGCGGGCTCGACGACGTCGGTGACGCCTCGGTCTACGGCACCCTGCGGCGGCTGTACGCCGGGGGCGCCCTCACGTCGTACGTGGTGCCCTCCGAGTCCGGCCCGCACCGCAAGTATTACGGGATCACCTCGGTCGGCCGGGGCCAGCTCAAGCAGCAGCGCGACGACTGGGCTCGGTTCTCCACCAGCGTGACCACGCTCCTCCACCAGCCACTCGACCAGGGGGTCTTGCGATGAACGACACCACGGCGCTGCTTTCGGACCGGGCCCGGGCCGAGCTGGCCGGCTTCGTCGACCGCGTCCGGGCTCGTCTGGCCGATCTCGACGACGAGGTGCGCGAGGAGCTGGTCGGCGGGCTCGAGGGCGACCTGACCGAGCGGCTGGCCGAGGGGGCGCAGGTCCGCGACCTCGGCGACCCCGACGACTACGCAGACGAGCTGCGCGCCGCCGCAGGACTCGCGCCGGCGAGCGGGCGACGGGCGTTCCGGGGCGTTCGCGATCGTCGAGGGCTGCGTGATCGTCGGGGACTGCGAGGTCGGTCGCGTTCGGTGGGGAGCGCGACGCGGCGAGTGCGTTCCTGGCTGCCTCGTAGCCTGCCGGTCGACAGCCGGATCGACGACGCGCGGAGCCGGTGGGAGGCGTTGATGCAGACGGGTCCCTGGCTGGTCTCGGGGTGGTCGGCGGCGCAGACGCTGCGGCCCGTGTGGTGGGTCCTGCGGGCCTGGGTCGCCCTCGAGCTGCTCGACATGGTCGCCGGGCCTTCGGAGTGGGCCACGCTCCTGCCGCGGCTCGGCGACGCCCGAGGCTCGCTCGTGCTCCTGGTCGTCGCCGTGGTGGGGTCGGTGATGCTCGGCCATCGGCGGGTGTGGCCCGCGTCCTCGTCCCCCGGTTCGACCCGCGCCCGCGTCGTACTGCTGGGGCTGAACACCCTCGCCGTGGCGATGCTGGTGCCGGTGGCCCACGCCTTCCCGAGCTCGACCGACGTGGCGCAGCGCTTCACCCCCACGCAGTACGAGCCGCGGCGCGGCCTGGAGAACGACGGCCGGCTGGTGCGCAACATCTACGCCTACGACGTGGACGGTCAGCCGCTGGAGGGCGTCCAGCTCTTCGACCAGGCCGGCCGCCCGCTCGCGGTGGACCCGGACTGGGTGCGCCGGGTGAGGTACGGCGACACCGCGCCCGTGGTCTATCCCTGGTCGCAGGGCTCTCAGCAGCGGTGGAACGTGTACCCGCTCCCGGTGCGGACCGAGAACAACGGCGCGCGGCGGCGCGAGGGAGCCTGGACCTCGACGAACCCGCCGTTCCTGCCCGCTGCGCCCCTGGTGGCTGTCCCCCCGGTGGTGCTTCCGCTGGCGCCGGACGCGAGCGACCCCGGTGCCACGGCCGATCCGGCTGAGCCGAGCAGCCCGGTCGATCCGACCGGCCAAGCCGACCCAACCGGTTCGACTTCCTCGCGAGGCGCATCAGCCTCTGCTGACGAAACCGGCTCGCGCGGCCGGGGGGACCCGGCCAGGTCGGCCGGTCGGCGCTAGACGAGCCGGCGGGGCGGCGTACTCCCCACGGAGAACTGCCGCTCCCCATGGAGAATTCACCATGGGGAGCGGCAGTTCTCCTGCATACCCTGGGAAACTTCCGGTCGGTCGGCGGTGGGGTTGGCGCAGGGGCTG
>JBBPYL010000037.1:0-10543 GCA_038199935.1 Propionibacteriales bacterium
GATGGTCAACTGCAACCCCGAGACGGTCTCTACCGACTACGACACCTCCGACCGACTCTACTTCGAGCCGCTCACCCTCGAGGACGTGCTGGAGGTCGTGCACGCCGAGCAACAGGCGGGCCCGGTGGCGGGTGTGATCTGTCAGCTCGGTGGCCAGACGCCCCTCGGGCTCGCCCAGGGCCTCCAGGACGCCGGCGTACCGATCGTGGGCACCTCGCCGCAGGCCATCCACCTCGCGGAGGAGCGTGGCGCCTTCGGGGCCCTGCTGGCCCGGGCCGGCCTGCCCGCACCCAAGCACGGGATGGCCACCTCGTACGCCGAGGCGGTCTCGATCGCCGCCGACGTCGGCTACCCCGTGCTGGTCCGGCCCTCCTACGTCCTGGGGGGCCGGGGCATGGAGATCGTCTACGACGACGCCTCGCTGCAGGCCTACCTCGACCTCCAGCGCCGGGAGGGCTCGGACCTCGTCGCCCACCCGATCCGGGTCGACCGGTTCATCGACGACGCCGTCGAGATCGACGTGGACGCGATCTACGACGGCACGGAGCTGTTCCTCGGCGGCGTCATGGAGCACATCGAGGAGGCCGGCATCCACTCCGGGGACTCCTCGTGCGCGTTGCCGCCGATCACCCTGGGCGCCCAGGAGATCCGACGGATCCGTGAGGCGACCGAGGCCATCGCGGCCGGGATCGGGGTGCTGGGGCTGATCAACATCCAGTTCGCGCTCGGCTCGGACGTCCTCTACGTCCTCGAGGCCAACCCCCGGGCCAGCCGGACCGTGCCGTTCGTCTCCAAGGCGACCAACACCCCGCTGGCCAGTGTGGCCGCACGGGTGATGCTGGGGGAGACGCTGGCCGAGCTCCGGACCGCGGGCGTGCTGCCGGCCGAGGGCGACGGGGGCGACCTGCCCGCCGACGCGCCGGTCGCGGTCAAGGAGGCGGTGATGCCGTTCAACCGCTTCCGCAGCGCCGACGGCCGCCAGGTGGACACCCTGCTGGGACCCGAGATGCGCTCCACGGGCGAGGTGATGGGCTTCGACGCCGACTTCGGCACCGCCTTCGCCAAGGCCCAGGCCGCGGCGTTCGGGTCGCTGCCCACCCAGGGCACGGTCTTCGTCAGCATGGCCAACCGGGACAAGCGGTCGATGATCTTCCCGATCAAGGTCCTGGCCGACCGCGGCTTCGAGATCGTCGCGACCCAGGGGACGGCGGAGGTGCTGCGCCGCAACGGCGTCCGGGTCACGGTGGTGCGCAAGCACTTCGAGGGCCCCGGCCCCGAGGGTGAGCCCACCACGGTCCAGCTGATCCAGACCGGCGAGATCGACCTCGTGGTCAACACCCCGCACGGCTCCTCGGGTGGGGCCACGGCCCGGGTCGACGGCTACGAGATCCGCACCGCCGCGGTGATGGCCAACATCCCCTGCATCACCACCGTGCAGGGGCTCGGGGCCGCGGTCCAGGGTATCGAGGCGCTGACCGCCGGCGACGTCGGCGTCCGCTCGCTGCAGTCCTGGGCGTCGCGGTGACGGCGTACCGGCTGCTGTTCGACCGGCTGCTCGTGCACGTAGACGCCGAGCGCGCCCACCAGCTCGGGTTCGGCGCGCTCCTCGCGGTCCCGGTGCTGTCCCGCGCGCGCAAGGTCCGACAGGGCGCCGCGGCGGTTGCGGGAGCCGAGGCCCGGCCCGGTGACGTCTCGGCCCTCGGTCTGGTCTTTCCCGGTCCGCTCGGACTCGCCGCGGGGTTCGACAAGAACGCCGAGCGGGTCGACGCGCTGGCCGCTCTGGGCTTCTCGTTCGTCGAGGTGGGCACGGTCACGGCCCGGCCCCAGCCCGGCAACCCCCGTCCCCGGCTCTTCCGGCTGCCCGAGGACCGTGCGGTAATCAACCGGATGGGCTTCAACAACGACGGCGCCGAGGTCGTCGCCGAGCGGCTGGCCCGGCGACGGGTCCGGCGGGCCCGGGGCACCCGCCGCGGTCGCGACGTCGTGGTCGGGGTCAACATCGGCAAGTCCAAGGTCGTGCCCGAGGACGACGTGGAGGCGGTGCTGCACGACTACGCGGTCTCCACCCGTCTGCTGGCGCCGTACGCCGACTACCTCGTGGTCAACGTCAGCTCTCCGAACACCCCCGGCCTGCGGAGCCTCCAGGCCGTCGACCGCCTCGGCCCGCTGCTCGAGACGGTCCGCCGCGAGGCCGACCAGGTCACCGTCCGCGCCGACGGGGCCGGCCGCGTCCCGCTGCTGGTGAAGATCGCGCCCGACCTCAGCGACGTCGACGTGCTCGCCGTCGCCGACCTCGCCGTGGCCCTCGGGCTGGACGGCATCGTGGCCACGAACACCACGGTCTCGCGCGAGGGGCTGCGCACCGATCCCGCGCTGGTGGAGCGGGTCGGCGCGGGCGGGCTCTCCGGTCATCCCTTGCGTGAGCGCGCGGTCGAGGTGCTCCGGCTGCTCCGCGAGCGAGTCGGCGAAGACCTCACCCTGGTCGCCGCCGGTGGGATCACCGACGTGGACGACGCGCGGGAGCGCCTCGCCGCGGGGGCCACGCTGCTCCAGGCCTACACCGCGTTCGTCTACGAGGGGGCCGGCTGGCCCTCCCGAGTCCAGCACGGGCTGCTCGACCGGTGAGTCAGGTGCCCGCGCCGGCCCCGCCGACGCCGCGAGCGGGACCGGTGTCCGCCGCCGGCCGGGTGCTCTCGGTCAAGCGGGTGGCCGCCTTCCACGTGGTCACCCTGGTCGCCCCCGGGGTGGCCGAGCGCTTCCGGCCGGGCAGCCTGGTCGCGCTGAGTGTCGGCGGCGCCGTCTCGGCCCACCTGACCCGGCGCACCTTCCCCATCTCTGCGGTCCGCCCGACCGGTGCCCACGGCGGCACCGTCGAGGTGGTCCTCGACGCGGGGGCCGACGCGGGGGCCGCGGCGGAGCCGGGGGTGCGGTGGCTGGTGGGCTCGCCGCCGGGCACCCCGGTCGACGTCCTCGGGCCGGTCGGCCGTCCCTACGCCCTGCCCAAGGAGCCGGTCAGCTGCCTGCTGGTCGGGGAGGAGGCCGCGGCGGCGCCGCTGTTCGCGTTGGCCGAGCGCCTGCGGGCGCGGGGCTGCGGGGTGCACATGCTCCTCGGTGCCCGCAGCGACACCCATCTCGTCGGGGTGCTCGAGGCACGGCGGGCCGCCCGCAGCGTTGGCGTGGTCACCCGGGACGGCTCGGTGGGCGCCAGCGGCGAGCTGGCCGACGAGCTGCCCGCGGTGCTGGCGCGGACCGCCGCGGAGGTGGTCTACGCCGCGGGCCGGATCCCGACCCTGCACGCGGTGGCGGCGCTGGCCGAGGAGCACGGTGCCTGGAGCCAGACTGCCCTCGACGTGCCGATGCCCTGTGCCCTGGGTCTGTGCCAGGCCTGTGTCGTCCCGGTGGTGGGCGAGGAGGGTGTGACCCGGATGGTGCGGGCCTGCGTGGAGGGGCCGGTCCTGCGAGGGGACCGGGTGCGCTGGGCGGACCTGGGGCGTGTGCCGAAGGACGCCCGGTGAGCGCGGTCGACCTCGGCACCGACCTCGCGGGACTGGCGCTCGACCCCCCGGTGATGTGCGCGTCCGGGTGCGGCGGGACGGGGCGCGAGCTGGAGGCGACTGGGGACCTGGCCGGGCTGGGCGCCTTCACCACCCGCACGATCACCCTGGACCCGCGTCCGGGTGCGGCGGCCCCGCGTCTGGTCGAGACCGCCTCGGGGGTGCTGTGGGAGACCGGCGGCCACAACCCCGGCCGTGCGGCCTTCCGGGCCGTGGCGCTGCCGGCGCTGGCCCGACGCGGCGTGCCGACCGTCGTCTCGGGGGCCGGCTCGACGATCGGGGAGTACGCCGAGCTGGCCGGCCGGCTCGCGGGCGCCCCCGGCGTACGGGGCCTCGAGGTCAACCTGGTCAGCCGCAACGCCGACGCCTACGAGCGCAGGTTCTGCGACGACGGCTTCCAGGTCACCAAGGTCCTCGCCGCCGTCCGAGCCGAGCTCCCCGCGGGGGTGGCGCTGTGGGCCAAGCTCGCGCCCGGCGGCACGCTCCCCGAGCTGGCCCGCGCCGCCGCCGTCGGGGGAGCCGACGCCGTCGTGCTGGTGCACGGCTTCGCCGGCATCACGTTCGACCCCGACACCTGGCGGCCCTCCCTGGGCGGGGGCCCGGGGCTGGTCGGCGGGCCCGCGGTGCTCAGCCAGGCCCTGCGCTGCGTCTGGGACGTGCACGCGGCCGTGCCGACCCTTCCGCTGATCGGCTGCGGCGGCGTCCGCTCGGGGCGCGACGCGGTCCAGATGCTGCTCGCCGGCGCGTCCGCCGTCCAGGTCGGCACCTGGCTGCTGCGCGACCCCTCGGGCGCGCGACGGATCGCCGTAGAGCTCGCCGAGGAGCTCCGGCGTCACGACCACACCCGACCCGGCGACCTCGTCGGCCTCGGCCATCACGACACACCGGAAGGACCCCGATGACGTTCGGCAGCACACTCCTGGAGTCGACCCGACGGCGGGGACCCCTGTGCGTGGGCATCGACCCGCACCCGGGGCTGATGAACGCCTGGGGTCTGACCGACTCCGTGAAGGGGCTCGAGCGCTTCGCCCTGACCAGCGCGGAGGTGCTCGGCGCGACGGTGGCCGTGGTCAAGCCCCAGTCGGCCTTCTTCGAACGGCACGGGGCGGCCGGGATCGCGGTCCTGGAGCGGGTGGTGGCCGAGTGTCGCCAGCGCGGTGCCCTAGTGCTGCTGGACGTCAAGCGCGGCGACATCGGGTCCACGGCCCAGGCCTACGCCGAGGCGTACCTGCACCCGAAGAGCCCGATGAGCGTCGACGCCATCACCGCCAGCCCCTACCTCGGGATGGGCTCGCTGGACCCGATGGTGGACCTCGCGCTGGCCCACGACCGGGGGGTGTTCGTCCTGGCGATGACCTCTAATCCGGAGGCGTCGCAGGTCCAGAGCGCACGGACCCTCGAGGGACCGACCGTGGCCGAGTCGGTGCTGGCCGCGGTCGCCGCGCGCAACGGCGCGGGGAAGGGGCCCGGCTCCGTGGGCGTGGTGGTCGGCGCAACCATCGACCCGCCGGCTGGCTCGCTGGACGTGGGCGGACCGGTGCTGGTGCCCGGGATCGGTGCGCAGGGGGGGACCCTGGAGGACGTACGCCGGATCTTCGGCGCGGCCACCGACCGGGTGCTGCCCAGCATCTCCCGGGAGATCCTCGCGGCGGGGCCGGCCCAGGCGGACCTGCGCGACGCGGCCCTGCGCGCGATCGACCGGTTCTCGGTCCTGGCCGACCGGGCATCCTGAGCAGCGCCCGGGAGATTCTCCGCACCCGGACGGGGGTACGACCACCCCATGCCCCTGGACTCTGAGAACCCCTTCGCTGCGCCGAGCGCGCTGCCCTTCGGCTACCCGCCCTTCGACGTGATCCGGCTGGAGCACTACCGGCCGGCCTTCGCCCAAGGGGTGCTCGAGCAGCGGGAGGAGATCGACGCGATCACCGCCGATCCCGAGCAGGCGACCTTCGCCAACACGCTCGTGTCCCTGGAGCGGACCGGGGCCCTGTTGGACCGGACCATGCGGGTCTTCTACGAGATGGCCAACTCGATGGCCACCCCGGCGATGCAGGAGCTGGAGGCCGAGCTGATGCCCGCCTGGTCCGCCCACCGCGACGCCGTCCTCCTGGACCGGGAGCTCTTCGCCCGGGTGGACCTCGTGCACCGAGCCGCCCAGGCTGAGGACACCGAGCTGAGCCCGGAGCAGCGGCGTGTGGTCGAGCGCTACCACACCGACTTCGTCCGGGCCGGGGCCGCGCTCTCGATCGAGGAGCAGACCGAGCTGCGCCGGCTCAACGACGAGCTCGCCACCGCCACCACCACCTTCTCCTCGACCCTGCTCGCTGAGAGCAACGCCGCGGCCGTGCACGTGAGCGACGCCGGCGAGCTGGACGGTCTCTCCCCGGACGCCGTCGAGGCCGCTGCCCGCGCCGCGAGCGACCGGGGGCTGGAGGGCTACGTGATCACGGTGGCCTCGCCCACCATCCAGCCGGCGATCATGTCGCTGCGTGACCGGTCGCTGCGGGAGCGGCTGCACGAGGCCTCGATCTCGCGGGGCACGAGCGGCGGGGACCACGACACGCGCGCACTGGTGTGCCGGATCGCGGCGCTGCGGGCCCGTCGTGCGGGGCTGCTGGGCTACCCCGACCATGCGGCCTACGTGGTCGCGGACCAGACCGCGGGCACCAGCGCGGCCGTGCTCGAGGTCCTCGGCTCGATGGCCGGGCCGGCGATGGCCAACCTGGGCGCCGAGCGCACCGAGATCGAGGCCGCGATGCGTGCCGACGGGGTGGAGGGCCCGGTGCGGCCCTGGGACTGGGCCTACTACGCCGCCGTGGTCAAGGCTCAGCGCTTCGAGATCGACTCCGCCGCCCTGCGGGCCTACTTCTCCCTGGACCGGGTGCTGCGCGACGGGGTGTTCTTCGCCGCCGAGCGCCTCTACGGCGTCACCTTCACCGAGCGGACCGACCTGCCGCTCTACGCCCCCAATCTCGGGGTCTACGAGGTCCACGACCACGGCGGCCCGTCCCTGGGTCTGTTCGTGTGCGACTGGTTCGCCCGTCCCACCAAGCGCGGGGGAGCCTGGATGGACGAGTTTGTCACCCAGTCCGCGCTGCTGGACCAGCGCCCGGTGGTGGTGGTCTGCCTCAACGTCGCCGCTCCCGCACCGGGGAGGCCGGCGCTGATGAGCGTGGACGAGGTGCGGACCGCGTTCCACGAGTTCGGCCACGCCCTGCACGGCCTGTTCTCCTCGGTCACCTACCCGCGGATCGCCGGGACCGAGGTCCCGCGCGACTTCGTCGAGTTCCCCTCCCAGGTCAACGAGATGTGGGCGTGGGACCCGGTCGTCCTGGCCCACTACGCGCGGCACCACGAGACCGGCGAGGTGCTCCCCGCCGACGTGGCGCAGCGGCTGATCGCCTCGGGCGAAGCCGGGACGGGCTTCGACACGGTGAGCATGCTCGGTGCGGCCCTCCTGGACCAGGAATGGCACCGGATCGCCGCGGACGCCGACCCGCTCGATCCGGGCGCCGTGGAGGAGTTCGAGGAGACCGCGCTGGAGCGGCACGGGGTCCGCTCCGACCTCGTTCCCCCGCGCTACCGGACCGGCTACTTCGCGCACACCTTCGCCGGGGGGTACGACGCGGGCTACTACTCCTACCTGTGGAGCGAGGTCCTGGACGCGGACATGGTGGACTGGTTCGGCGAGAACGGTGGGCTCACCCGGGAGAACGGACAGGTCTTCCGGGACCGGCTGCTCTCCCGGGGTGGTGCGGTGGACCCGCTGGCGGCCTTCGCCGCGATCCGGGGCCGTGCACCCAGCACGGAGCCTCTGCTGCGACGACGGGGGCTGCTCGTTGCAGCGACTCGAGGTGATGGCTAGATTGCCAGCAGTTCATCCGCCCCCCACCCGATCGAGGTCTGCACCGTGGCACTGCCGGAACTCAGCCCGGAACAGCGGCAGGCGAACCTGGAGAAGGCCGCCGCGTCGCGCCGCGAGAGGGCCGAGGTGAAGAACCGGCTCAAGCACTCGGGCGCCTCCCTGGTGGAGGTCCTCGAACAGGGTCACTCCAACGAGGTCATCGGCAAGATGCGCGTACTGGACCTGCTCCAGGCGATGCCCGGACTGGGCAAGGTTCGCGCCCGGCAGACCATGGAGCGCCTGAGCATCTCCGAGAGCCGACGGGTCCGTGGCCTCGGGGCCAACCAGGTCGCGGCGCTCCAGCGCGAGTTCGCCCCCCGTGAGCGCTGACCCAGCCTCCGCGACGACCCCGCTCTCTCCGACGGCCGGCACGCCCCGTCGCTCCAGCCGGCTGACCGTGCTGGCCGGACCCACCGCCGTGGGCAAGGGCACCGTGGCGGGTGTCGTCCGGGCCGAGCACCCCGAGGTCTGGATATCGGTCTCGGTGACCACCCGCCGACCGCGGCCCGGCGAGGTCCACGGCAAGCACTACCTGTTCGTCGACGAGCCCGAGTTCGACCGGCTGGTGGCCGGCGACGCCCTGCTGGAGTGGGCGACGGTGCACGGGGCTGCTCGCTACGGCACCCCGCGGGGTCCGGTGGAGCAGGCGCTGGCCGCCGGTCGACCGGCCCTGCTGGAGATCGATCTCCAGGGCGCCCGGCAGGTTCGGGCCAGCATGCCCGAGGCCCTGTTCGTCTTCCTCAAGCCGCCGTCGTGGGAGGAGCTGGTGCGGCGCCTGCTCGGCCGCGGGACTGAGACGGCGCCCGAGCGAGAGCGGAGGCTGGAGACGGCGCGGGACGAGCTGGCGGCCGAGGCGGAGTTCGACGTCACAGTGGTGAACACCGAGATTCACGCTGCGGCGGCGGAGTTGGTAGCCTTCATGGAGAAACCCCCCACGAACTGAGGTCACACAAGCGTGTCTGGAACCGCACCCGTAGCCGAGGGCATTACCAACCCGTCGATCGACGAGCTCCTCACCAAGACCGACTCGAAGTACAAGTTGGTGCTCTACAGCGCCAAGCGGGCGCGTCAGATCAACGCCTACTACTCCCAGCTCGGTGAGGGCCTCCTGGAGTACGTGGGTCCTCTCGTGGACACCCACGTGCAGGAGAAGCCGCTGTCTATCGCCCTGCGCGAGATCAACGACGACCTGCTGACCTGCGAGGACATCGACCCCGACGCCGCCGAGGCGAGCGGCGACGCCGCCAACGGCTCCTGACCCACCCTCGCCCGTGACGCCCGGCATCGGTTCGGCCGATGATGGCCTCCGGGTCGTCCTCGGCGTGAGCGGGGGGATCGCGGCGTACAAGGCGTGCGAGCTGCTTCGGCTGCTCACCGAGTCCGGGCACAAGGTTCGGGTCGTGCCGACGCACGCGGCCTTGCAGTTCGTCGGGGCGCCGACCTGGGCGGCACTGTCCGGCCAGCCCGTCGCCACCGACGTGTGGACCTCCCCCCACGAGGTGCCGCATGTCCGGCTCGGTCAGCGCGCCGACCTGGTGCTGGTGGCGCCGGCCACGGCCGACCTGCTGGCCAAGGCCGCCCACGGCCGGGCCGACGACCTGCTCACCAGCACGCTGCTCACCGCCCGCTGCCCGGTGGTGTTCGCCCCGGCGATGCACACCGAGATGTGGGAGCACCCGGCGACCGTGGACAACGTGGCGGCGCTCAGGCGTCGTGGTGCCCTCGTCCTCGACCCGGCCTCGGGCCGACTCACCGGCGCGGACACCGGGCGCGGACGGCTGCCTGACCCAACCGAGATCTTCGAGGTGGCGCTCGAGGTGCTGGCCCGGCGGACGACGTCGCAGCCCCGGGACCTGGACGGGCGCCGCGTGGTCGTCTCGGCCGGCGGGACCCGCGAGTACCTCGACCCGGTGCGGTTCCTGGGCAACCGCTCCTCGGGCCGTCAGGGCTACGCGCTGGCCCGGGCCGCCGTGGCCCGGGGGGCCGAGGTCACCCTAGTCTCGGCCAACGTCGACCTGGCCGACCCGGCGGGGGCCAGGGTCGTCCGGGTCGAGACCACCACCGAACTGCGCGAGGCGGTCTTGGCCGCCGCCGTGGACGCCGACGCGGTGGTGATGGCCGCCGCCCCGGCCGACTACCGACCGGTGCGGGCCAGCGCCGCCAAGATCAAGAAGACCGGCGACGGCGAGCCGACCGTGCTCCGGCTCGAGGAGACCCCGGACGTCCTCGCCGAGCTCTCCGGGCACCGCCGGCGCCCGGGCACCGTGGTGGTCGGCTTCGCGGCCGAGACCGGCGACGACGCCGGCTCGGTGCTGGACCACGCCCGGGCCAAGCTGGCCCGGAAGGGCTGCGACCTGCTCGTGGTCAACGACGTGAGCGGGGGCAAGGTGTTCGGCCGCGCGGACAACGAGGCCGTCCTGCTGGACCGCGACGGCACCAGCACGGACTTTCCGCCGGGGACGAAGACCGCGTTGGCCCACCTGATCTGGGACCGGGTCGCCGCCCGGGTCGAGACCGGCTGAGGCGCCGTGGCGGGCGCGGCTATCGTTCAGCCCAGCACTCCGCTCGTGGACGCCGACCCACCGGCGACACCGACTTCGCAGACCGCACCGACGAACGACGACACCAAGGGGACGACGCACGTGGCTGGACGACTCTTCACCTCCGAGTCCGTGACCGAGGGGCACCCGGACAAGATCGCGGACCAGATCAGCGACTCGGTGCTCGACGCGATGCTCGAGCAGGACCCGCACAGCCGGGTCGCCGTCGAGACCCTGCTGACCACAGGGCTGGTGGTGGTGGCCGGCGAGGTGGACACCACCGGCTACGTCGACATCAAGCAGAAGGTGCGCGACCGCATCCTCGACATCGGCTATGACTCCTCGCTCAAGGGCTTCGACGGCAACTCCTGCGGGGTCATGCTGGCCATCGGCGGGCAGTCCGGAGACATCGCCCAAGGCGTCAACACCGGCCACGAGGCCCGCAGCGGCTCGTCCTCGGACCCCCTGGACCGGCAGGGCGCGGGAGACCAGGGCCTGATGTTCGGCTACGCCTGCGACGACACCCCGGAGCTCATGCCGCTGCC
>JBBPYL010000038.1:0-10302 GCA_038199935.1 Propionibacteriales bacterium
CGCCCACGAGCTCTCCCACGTGGCCCACCGCGTCGTGCTGGTGATGACCGTGGCCTCCTCGGCCGGGCTCATCGCCGGGATGATCACCCGTGGGGCGCAGTACGGGATGATCTTCGGCGGCGGTCGCCGCTCCAACAACGACAACAACGGCGGCGGGGCCATCGCGCTCGTCGTCGCCCTGGTCGTCTCGCTGGTCGTCTACGCGATCAGCTTCTTCCTGACTCGGCTGCTCTCGCGCTACCGCGAGCTGTGCGCCGACCGGTCGGGGGCCTTCTTGACCGGCAAGCCGACGGCGCTGGCCAGTGCGCTGACCAAGATCACCGGGGACATCGCCACGATCCCGACCCGCGACCTGCGCTCGGCCCAGACGATGAACGCCTTCTTCATCGCCCCGGCGATCAGCGGCGCGACGCTGAAGACGCTCAGCTCGACGCACCCGTCCCTGGAGGAGCGCCTCGAGCAGCTGGCCAAGATCTCCGCCGAGCTGGGCCGCCCTCTCGACGGTGGCTTCCCCAGCACCCCGGGCCTGGACTCGTGAAGCTGTTCGACGTGATGCGCGGGCGCACCCGGCCCGTGCAGAACAACCTCGACACCCTCTTCGCCGTGCCGACGGCCGCCATCACACTGCAGACCGCGGCGGACTTCGTGCCGACCGGCTCGGGGTCGGTCTGCTTCCGGGTCGCCGAGGGGGCGGCGTTCGCCCGTACGGAGGCGGACATCGTCGCCGTGCTCGACAACGACGACGACCCGGACCTCGAGCGGCACGTCGACGACTTCGGCTTCACCTGGCTGGTGGCCCAGCAGGACGACACCTCAGCGCTGGTCACCGACCTGCACGCGATCAACACCGCGCTGGAGGGGCAGGGGTTCGCGCCGTCGCTGCTGTGCTCGCTGGTCGCCTTCCGCGACCAGCAGGACCGGTCGCTGGCGCTGGTCTACCTCTACAAGCAGGGCACGTTCTACCCGTTCGCGCCGCGTCCGGACGGCAAGACCCGCGACAACCTGCTGGAGATGCAGATCCGGGACCTGGTCGGCGGGGACCTGCCGATGGAGAAGGACCTTCAGCGCTGGATGGCCGTGTGGGGCGCCCCCGGCCTCTAGCCGAGTCGGCGCGTGGGCACGCCGGAAACCCGCCGAGTCGGCGCTTGTGCACGACGAGTCGGTCGGAGCGACCGCCCGCTCAGTCCTTGTGCGAGGTCTTCGCGGGAAGGTCGAGCATCCGTTGCAGGGCGATCTTGGCGTACTTCTCGGTGTCGGGATCGACCCTGATCTGGTTGACCACCTGACCCGCGACCAGGCTCTCCATCGCCCAGACGAAGTGCGGCAGGTCGATCCGGTTCATCGTCGAGCAGTAGCAGACGGTCTTGTCGAGGAAGACGATGTTCTTGTCCGGGTGCGCGTCCTTGAGCCGCTGGACGAGGTTGAGCTCGGTGCCGATCGCCCACGAGGAGCCTGCCGCGGCGGACTCGATCGTGGTGATGATGAACTCCGTCGACCCGACGAGGTCCGCCTTGGTGACGACCTCGTACGTGCACTCAGGATGGACCAGAATCTGTACGTTGGGGATGGTCGCTCGGAGCTCGTCGACGACCTCGGCGCTGAAGCGGCCGTGCACGGAGCAGTGGCCCCGCCACAGGATCATCCGGGCGTTCTCGATCTGCTCGGTGGTCAAACCACCCTGGGGGCGGTGGGGATCCCACACCACGCAGTCCTCGAGCGAGAGGCCCATCTGGAGGACGGCGGTGTTCCGGCCGAGGTGCTGGTCGGGCAGGAAGAAGACCTTGGCGTCCGGCTTCTGCGCGAAGGCCCACTCCAGAGCGACCTGCGCGTTGGAGGAGGTGCAGACCGCGCCGCCGTTGCGGCCGCAGAAGGCCTTGATGTCGGCCGAGGAGTTCATGTACGTCACCGGGACGACCGAGTCGGCCACGCCGGCCTCCACCATCGCGTCCCAGGCGTCCTCGACCTGGCCGATCCGGGCCATGTCGGCCATCGAGCAACCGGCGGCGAGATCGGGCAGGATCACCTTCTGCTCGGGACCCGTCAGGATGTCGGCGGACTCGGCCATGAAGTGGACACCGCAGAAGACGATGTACTCGGCGGCCGGTCGGGCGGCGGCATCGCGAGCCAGCTTGAAGGAGTCGCCGGTGACGTCGGCGAACTCGATGACCTCGTTGCGCTGGTAGTGGTGGCCCAGCACGAAGACCCGCTCGCCCAGGGCCTCCTTCGCGGCCAGTGCGCGAGCGACCAGATCGGGGTCGGACGCGGCGGGCAGAGCCCCGGGACAGTCCACCCCCCGCTCCGACGTCGGGTCGGCGCCACCGCCGAGAGCGAGCAGGGGAAGGTCGATGGTCGTCACGTACTCATCTTCCCACAGGCCCTCCCACCGGCCCCGGCCGTGAGGTCGGTCAGCGTGCACGAGCGCCGACTCGGCGGGGTGGGGCGCGGTGTGGGGGAGGGGTGGGGTCAAAGGAAGGCGCCGCTGGGCAGGTACGGCGCGGGCGGCTTCATCCCGCGGACGGCGAGGTAGCCGCTGGTGTGCAACTGCATCCGGGCCGCCAGACCGACGTCGAGGGCCCACGGGTTCGCCGCCGTGACGTGCCCGATCACCGTGGGCCGGTCCGGGTCCGTGGCCGCGAGCGCCTCCCAGAGCAGCTCGGTCGCCGTACGCCGGTTCGTGGCCGCGAGCAGGTAGGCGCCCCCGTCCGCCCCGAGGTAGGCGTACCCGGAGCCGGTGGTGCGGTCCACCACGACGAGCCGGTGGTGGCGCAGCATCCACTGGTGGTCGACCCCGTGAGCGGCGTCGCGCACCCGGCGGTCCACCGAGTCCAACAGGTCCACGTCACCGGTCGAGCCCTCGCGGACCCGGTCCAGCACCGGCAGGACAGACCTCGGTATGGGCCCGCGCAGGAACATCATCGGGTGCGGAGCGAACCCCGAGCCGAGGTACCGGCGGAGGGCAGCCTGGTCCTCCGAGGCGCCGATCAGTCCCCGTAATGTCCCGCGGCCGTGCTCGAGGGACGCGCTGAGCAGCTGCCGCCCCACCCCGCGACCGCGCAGCTCGGCCCGGACGACGTAGCTGGACAGGATCCAGGTCAGGTCGCGACGCATCGAGATCGCGACCCCGATCAGCCCGGTCCGGTCCTCGGCCACGACGCAGCCGGCCGGGTCGGTGCCCAGCAGGTGGGTGACCCGGTCGCGCCAGTACGCCGCCCGGGCCGGGGACCGCGGCTGCGGTTCGGGCCACTGGGTCCGATGGGTGTGGACCTCGACGTCGTAAGAGCTCGCCGCGGTCAGCCGCTCGACGTCCGAGACGTCCTGGACGCGCATCGGTCGGACCCAGTAGTCCTCGTGCGTCTCACCCACGTGCTCCAACCTAGTCAGCACGGGCAGGATGAGGGCATGCGCGTTCTCATCGCCCCGGACAAGTTCGCCGGCACCCTCACGGCCGTGCAGGCCGCCAACGCCATCGCCCAGGGCTGGGCTCGCAGGGCGCCCCACGACGTGCTGGACCTCGCGCCGATGGCCGACGGCGGTCCGGGCTTCGTCGACGTGCTCCAGGCCTCGCTGGGCGGCGACCTGTTGGCCGAGACGGTCTCGGGCCTGTACGGCGAGCGCGTCCCCGGCACCGTGCTGCTGCGTGAGCAGGTGGCCTACGTCGAGAGCGCCCAGGCCTGCGGCCTGCACCTGACCCGTGAGGCGGACCGCGAGCCCGAGCGGGCCAGCAGCCACGGGGTGGGGGAGCTGGTCGTGGCCGCCGTGGACGCCGGCGCGCACACCGTCGTGGTCGGGCTCGGCGGCTCGGGCACCAACGACGGGGGTGCCGGGTTGCTGGCCGCCCTGGGCGCGGTGGCCGACCCGCCCGAAGCGCTGCTCCAGGGGCCCGAGGGGCTCGCCTCGCTGCGCAGCGTCGACCTGGAGCCGGCCCGGCGGGCCGTCAAGGGGGTCAGGATCGTCGCCGCCACCGACGTGGACAACCCGCTGCTCGGGCTGCGGGGGGCCACGAACGTCTACGGGCCGCAGAAGGGGATCGCCGAGGACCGACTGGTCGCGGTCGACGCCCGCCTGGTCACCTTGGCCGACGCAACGGAGAAGAGGCTCGCGCTGACGCCAGGAGCAGGGGCCGCGGGTGGGCTCGGCTACGCGCTGATCCTGCTCGGTGCCACCCGTGAGCCGGGAGTGGCCCTGGTCGCCGAGGCCCTGGGACTCCTCGAACGGGCCCGGCACGCCGACCTGGTCCTGACCGGCGAGGGTGCCTTCGACTTCTCCTCCCGCTCCGGCAAGGTGCCCTACGGCGTGGCTGCCGTGGCCACCGAGGCGATCCGCCCCTGCGTGGCCCTGGCCGGACAGGTCCTGGTCGGCTCGCGCGAGATGCGGGCGCTGGGCGTGGAGTCGGCGTACTCCGTGGTGGACCTCGTCGGTGAACAGGAGAGCTACGCCGATCCGGCCGGGAGCCTGGCCCGGTTGGCCGAGCGGGTGGCGCGGAGCTGGTCGCACTGACCTGTCCACGCCGGTGAGCGGGGCGTCGTCGACTGCGGGGAATAGCCGCGGGTGTGTCACCATTGAGAAACAACAAGGACACACCGAGTTGGGGAGTGAGCGATGACCGAGCAGGTTGACACCAGCACCGAGATCCGCACCGACAGCATCAACGTCACCGACACCGCCGCGGCGAAGGTCAAGGCGCTCCTGGACCAGGAGGGTCGCGACGACCTCCAGCTGCGCATCGCCGTGCAGCCTGGTGGCTGCTCCGGCCTGAGGTACCAGCTCTTCTTCGACGAGCGGAACCTCGACGGGGACGTCGTCCAGGACTTCAACAGCGTGGCCGTCGTCGTCGACCGGATGAGCGTGCCCTACCTGAACGGGGCCGTCATCGACTTCGTGGACACCATCGAGAAGCAGGGCTTCACGATCGACAACCCGAACGCCACCGGCTCCTGCGCCTGCGGCGACTCGTTCCACTGACCGGCTCCCGCCCGGTCTGAGACGGCCCTCGTCCCCCTGGGGACGAGGGCTTCGTCATGTCCACGCCGTGCGCGGGGCTGTCCAGCGGAGCCAGGGCGCCGCGCGGAGCTAAGGCGAGGCGCGGGGGCCCGAGTCGGTGGGGCGAGGCTCAGGCCGCCGGGTCCTGCGCCGGCGCGCTCTGGCGAGGCAGCGTCCGCGGCCCGTCGTCGGAGCCCTCCTGCACGACCTCACGGCCGGCGAGCGGGGCGTCCAGCGTCAGCGGCACCGAGCCGACAACGGCGATGTCCACGCAGCCGGCCTCACCGTTCCCGGTCGGAGCGAGCTGCGCCACCCGGACCACGACCCGGTCCTGGGTCTCGGTCACCTCGGGCGTGCCCGGCGCGCCGTAGCAGGCGGGCTTGCCACTGACGTAGACGAGCAGCAGGTGGGTCGGGTCGACCACGTCGTACCCGGTCAGGTTGGCCGTGCCGCTGTCCGTCGGTGTCACCTCGGGGGGCGTCGTGCCCGCGGAGGGGAGCGGGCTCAGCGACGTGCTCGGGTCCGCGGGGTTGCTGGGGTCGCTGCCCGCGCCCGGTGACGCCGATCCGACGTCGTCACCGCGGGAGTCCGGGCGCTGCGACCAGGCGAGGGCTCCGACGATCACGAGGACGGCCAGGGCCGCGGCGACGACGGTCAGCCGGTTCCTTCGTGAGGCGCTCATGGTCCTGGGACGCGCGGGCTCGGCGGATGGTTCCCCCGGTCGTCAGGTCGGGCCGGCGGACAGGTGCGGTGGGGTCAGGCGCTCGGGGCGTGGAACACCGTGGACAGCCGGGCGGCCGCCTCCGGGATGGCCTGCCCAGGCGTGGCCTCGTCGTGCGGCTGGTCCTCGAAGCGGATGCTCGGCGCCGGCCGGACCGCGGCGCTCACCGCCTGCTGCGCCGACGTACGACGCCGGGGCAGGTGCAACGCGGCGCTGACCGCGGCGGCGTCGCGGGACCTCTCCCCGGTCGCGGAGGGCTCGTCGTAGGCCAGCCGGGCGTAGGTCATGGTCCCCACGGTAAGGATTGCCGACCGGTACGCCCATCCTCTGGCCCGGTAGGGTTCCCGCTGTCCGAGCACATCACCGCTCCCGCGGTCGGCCCTGAGGAAAAGCTCGTGTCCCTGCTCGTCACCGGATCGATCGCCACCGACCACCTGATGTCGTTCCCCGGCAAGTTCGCCGACTCGCTGGTCGTCGACCAGCTGCACAAGCTCTCGCTCTCCTTCCTCGTCGACGACCTCGACGTGCGCCGGGGTGGCTGCGCGGCCAACATCGCCTTCGGCCTCGGCAATCTCGGTCTGCGGCCGATCCTGGTCGGCGCGGTCGGCGAGGACTTCGCCGACTACCGCGAGTGGTTGGAGAAGCATGACGTCGACTGCGACTCGGTGCACGTCTCCACCGAGCACCACACCGCCCGCTTCGTCTGCACGACCGACGCGGACATGGCGCAGTTCGCCTCGTTCTACGCCGGCGCGATGAGCGAGGCCCGTCAGATCGAGCTCGCGCCGATCGGCGACCGGGTGGGCGGCGTCACCTACGTGCTGGTCGGACCGAACGACCCCGAGGCCATGCGCCGGCACACCCAGGAGTGCCGCGACCGGGGCTACGCCTTCCTCGCCGACCCGAGCCAGCAGCTCGCCTTCGGCGACGGCGACCTCATCCGCGAACTGGTCGACGGTGCCGAGATCCTCTTCGCCAACGAGTACGAGGCGGCGCTGATCGAGCAGAAGACGGGCTGGAGCCCCGAAGAGATCCTGAGCAGGGTCGGCACCCAGGTGGTGACCCTCGGCGCCGCCGGTGTCCGCATCGACCGCGCCGGCCAGGCGTCGATCCACGTCCCGGCCGTCGCCAAGGTCGAGAAGGTCGAGCCGACCGGCGTCGGGGACGCGTTCCGGGCGGGCTTCTTGGCCGCGCTGACCTGGGGCCTCGACCTGGAGCTCGCCGCCCAGGTCGGCTGCCTGCTGGCGGTCTACGTCCTCGAGCAGGTCGGCACCCAGGAGTACACGCTGAGCCAGAAGCACTTCCTCGAGCGCTGTGCCGAGGCGTACGGCGAACAGGCGGCCGCGGCGATCGCCCCTCACGTGCGCACGCCGCACGCCTGAGACGGCGCCGGAGGAGATCCCGAGCCGCATGGACGTCGACCTCGAGCTGGACTGCCGTGGCATGCGCTGTCCGTTGCCGATCATCGCGCTGGCCAACCGGATCGAGGAGCTCGAGGTGGGCCAGTCGCTGGCCGTCGCCGCCGAGGACCCGGCGGCCCGCCCCGACGTCGCCGCCTGGTGCCGGATGCGCGGCCAGGAGTTCCTGGGGGAGGACCGGGCCGCTGACGGCACGCCGCGCTTCGGAGTCCGTCGACTGCGCTGAGCGACCGCCGGCGCCACCCGAGCTCCCCCAGCGTCAGCGCAGCTGTGCGACGACCTCGCCCAGCGCGGCCAGGAAGGCGTCCACCTCGGCCTCGGTGGTCTCCGCCCCGACAGTGACCCGCACGTTGCCGTGGGTCAGGGCGCCCATCGCGGCCAGTACGTGCGAGGGGGTCAGTGTGGAGGCGCTGCAGGCCGAGCCGGAGGAGACCCCGAAGCCCCGCCGGTCCAGCTCGCGCACCAGCGCCTCGCCCTCGATGTAGAGCACGGAGAAGGTCACCACGTCCGGGAGGCGGTCGTCCGGGTCGCCGACGACGTCCACGTCCGGGATCACCGCGGCCACCCGGTCCCGGATCCGGGCGACCAGGGACCGCTGCCGTCGGGCCCGGTCCTCGCGTCCGGACAGCACCACCTGGAGGGCGGCGGCCGCAGCGAGGGCCGCGGGCACGTTCTCGAAACCGGCCACCCGGTGGTCGATGCGGTCGTCGGTGGGGAAGGGGGCCCGCCACCGGGCGCCGGTCCGCACCAGCAACAGGCCCACCCCGGCCGGACCGCCCCACTTGTGCGCCGAGGCGGCCGCGGCCGCCCAGCCCTCGGGGACCCCGATCCGCCCGACCGAGGCCGCGGCGTCGAGGAAGAGCGGCACCTCGGCGCGGGCAGCCAGCTCGACCACCCCGGCGATCGGCTGGACGGTGCCGACCTCGAGGTTGGCCGCCTGGACGGCCAGCGCGCCCGTCGGCTGGTTCAGCGCGGCCGCCACCTCGTCCAGACGAACGCGGCCCTGCGCGTCCACGGCGACCTCGTCCGTCGTACCGCCGTGCGTGCGCGCCCACCAGGAGCCGGCGGCGAAGACCGCGGAGTGTTCCACCGCGGAGTGCACCAGGCGGCGGCTGACCCGGGAGCGCCCCAGGAGCAGCCCCAGCACCCCGAGGTGGACCGCGGTGGTGCCCGAGCCGGTGAAGCTGACCTCGTCGGGACGGACGCCGAGGAGCCCGGCCAGGACCTCGCGGGCGTTGTCGAGCAGCAGCCGGGCGTTGCGGGCCGAGCCGTAGAGCCGGGTCGGGTCGGCGTACCCGGTGTCCAGGGCGGCCAGGAGCACCTCCCGCGCGGCGGGGTGCAGTGGATACGTGGACGCCCCGTCGAGGTCGACCACCCCACGCGTCCCCTCCGCGACATCATCGGTCCCGGGTCTCGAATGCGTCACACCCGAGAAACTACCGGCTGCCGCTGGGGAGTCCGGTGTGGACGCAGTAGTAAGGTTTGACTTGTCCGCCGACCAGTAGAGAGGCTCTCGTTCGTGAGTCTGCATCTCCCCCCGCGCCTGCGTAGGACCACAGGGCTGGCGTCCCTGGGCGTCGTGCTGCTGGTACTGGCTTCCTGCTCCTCCGCGGACCAGGACCAGATCGCCCGGCTGGCGATGCCCGAGTCGGCGACGGACCGCGGACCGGTGATCTTCGAGCTGTGGCGTGGGGCGTGGATCGCCGCCATGGCCATCGGCGTCCTGGTCTGGGGCCTGATCGGCTACTCGTGCGTGAAGTTCCGCCGCCGTCGCGACGACGAGATCCCGGTACAGACGCGCTACAACCGGCCCCTCGTGATCCTCTTCTCCGTCGCCCCCATCGTCTTGGTGCTGGTCTTCTTCTACTACACCGTGATCGTCCAGAACGAGGTGCTGGCCGACGTCAGCAGCGACACCGGTGAGTCGCCCGACCACACCATCCAGGTCGTCGGCTTCCAGTGGTCGTGGGCCTTCAACTACCTCGAGGACGAGGCGTTGGACGGCTCCACCACGGTCTACGAGGGCGGCACCACCGGCGACGAGCCCACCCTGGTCCTGCCCGTCGACGAGACGGTCAAGATCAACCTGACCTCGCCCGACGTCATCCACTCCTTCTGGGTCCCGGCGTTCCTGTTCAAGATGGACGTCGTGCCGGGTCGGCAGAACACGTTCAGCGTCACCCCGACCGAGCTCGGCACCTACCAGGGGCGGTGCGCCGAGCTCTGCGGGGCCTACCACTCGCGGATGCTGTTCAAGGTCAAGATCGTCTCCGCCGACGAGTACGCGACGTACCTCCAGAGCCTGGAGGACAAGGGCCAGACGGGCCTGGCGATCGGGGGGTCCAACGCCGACACCCAGGCCGGGCTCGAGGAAGAAGTGCAGGACAACGAAGGGACGGGGTCAAGCCAATGAGCGCCACCGCGATGCGCAGTGGGAGCATAACCACCTCCGTCGTGCCCTCGACCCTGGGCCAGCAGGTCGTCCGCGTGCTGACCACCACCGACCACAAGCTGATCGGCAAGCTCTACCTCGGTACGTCGTTCGCATGGTTCCTGCTCGCCGGCATCATGGCGCTGCTGATCCGCTCCGAGCTGGCCTTCCCGGGCTCCCAGGTGGTCAGCGACGAGGTCTACAACCAGCTCTTCACCATGCACGGCACGATCATGCTGCTGCTCTTCGCGACGCCGCTGTTCTTCGGCTTCGCCAACGTGATCATGCCGCTGCAGATCGGCTCGCCCGACGTCGCCTTTCCGCGGCTGAACATGTTCAGCTACTGGCTGTTCCTCTTCGGTGGGCTGATCGCCGCCGCGGGCTTCCTCACCCCTGAGGGTGCCGCCGACTTCGGGTGGTTCGCCTACTCGCCGCTGTCCAGCTCGATCCGCTCACCCGGGGTCGGGGGAGACCTGTGGATCATGGGTCTGTGGATGGCCGGTCTCGGCACGATCCTTGGCGCGGTCAACTTCATCACGACGATCATCTGCATGCGGGCACCCGGTATGACGATGTTCCGGATGCCGATCTTCGTGTGGAACACGCTGGTCACCAGCCTGCTCGTGCTGATCGCCTTCCCGATCCTGGCCGGCGCGCTGCTGATGCTGGAGGCCGACCGCCAGTTCGGGGCGCACGTCTTCGACGCGGCCAACGGCGGTCCCATCCTGTGGCAGCACCTGTTCTGGTTCTTC
>JBBPYL010000039.1:0-4860 GCA_038199935.1 Propionibacteriales bacterium
CACTGTACCGGTCACGACGGTCCCGAGGGTACCGATCACGCTGTCCACCGGAGCGATGTCCAGCGTGGCTCCCACCCGCTCGGAGCGCTCCCGCATGATCTTCAGGCCGTAGGAGTCGGCCCGACCGGCGCCCAGCCCCTTGCCGTCGTCGCGCACCTCGATCCGCGCGTACGGCGGCTGAATCTGGCACTCCACCCACAGGTTGTCCGCGCCCGCGTGCGTGCGGACGTTGGTGACTGCCTCCTGGGCGATGCGCAGCAGCTCGGCCTCGACCGACCCGGGCAGCCGGGTGGGTCCGTCGACGAGGGTCAGGTGGACGGTGAGCCCGGAGCGGCTGCCGACCTCGCGGACGTAGTCGGACAGTGCGGAGCCGAGACCGGCCGAGAGCTCGCTGCGCAGGTCGAAGATCGAGAGCCGCAGCTCGCTGACCACCCGGGTGAGCTCGGCGCGCAGCGCGAGCAGGCCGCCTCGCTGGTCCTCGTCGGTGGCACCGGCGCTGAGGTCGTCGACCACGTAGCCCAGCGAGGCGATCTCCTGGGCGATCCCGTCGTGGATCTCGCGGGCCAACCGGTGCCGCTCCTCCATCGTGGCCATGGAGCGGATCTCGTCGAAGGCCAGCGCGGTGTCCAGCCGCAGTGCGTGCTCGTCGGTGACGCGTTGGACCTCCTCTCGCTCGGCGGCGGAGAGCGTGACGGGGTGCTCGAGGACGACGACTCCGATCCCGCGCGCGGACAGCCGGAGCGGTAGGACGGTGCGGTGCCGGGACGCGGGCGGCTCGTGGGGTCGGGCCTCGGTCTGGAGCGTCTGGGTCTCCCAGCAGAGCCGGACCCCCGGGTCGTCGGCGGTCAGCGATTCCCGGGCGGTGGCGCCGCGGAAGGCGACCGGAGCGAAGACCCCGCCGTCGGTGCGCACGAAGACCCCGCCGCGGTCGTCGGCCAGGATCGCGTGCAAGCCGAGCAGGAGGTCGCCGCCGAGCGACTCGGGGTCGAGTCCGGAGGAGAGCCGTCGAGTCACCGTGCGGAGCTGGAGGAGCAGCTGGCGGGCCGACTCGTACGAGGCGTGGTTCTCGGTGTCGGGGGCGCGGAGGTGCTGGATGCGCGAGGCGACCAGGCCCACACCGGCCGAGGTCGCGATCCAAGGACCGGTGTACTCCACGAAGAGGCGCAGCACGTCCTGGTACCCCGAGGCGACCAGCACCACCGCGAGGGAGACGACCTCCACGCCCACGGTGACCATCACCGCGAACGACCCCAGCGCGATGCCGGTGATCAGGCCCGGGACGACGAGGTAGGGGAGCAGCAGCGCCCCGCCGGGGAAGGTGGAGCCGACCACGATGGTGGCGAAGGCGGCCTCGGTGGTCACCACCCACTGCCGGGGCAGCCGCTCGGTGAGGTCGGCGGCGACGGCGATTCCGGCCACCGCGGCCAGAAGCAGAATGGCCCGGACCGTCTGGTTGTCGCCCAGGGACAGGGTGAGCCCGAGGATGGCCGCCACGGTGAAGATCCGGGAGGCGGCCGACGCGCGGGTGAGTGCGGTCACAGGCGGCCGTTGAACGCGGTGAAGATCCCAATCGCGGCCGGGCCGAGAACGGCGATGAACAGACACGGCAGGATGCAGAAGATCAGCGGGATCAGGATCTTGACCGCGACCTTCTGCGCCTGTTCCTCGGCGCGCTGACGACGCTTGATGCGGATCTCCTTGGCCTGCACCCGGAGCACCTGGGCGACCGGGATGCCGAGCGAGTCGGCCTGGACCATGGCCGAGACGAAGCCCTTGAGCTCGGGCACGTGCGAGCGGTCGCCGAGCGCGCGGAGCGCGGCCCCGCGGCCCAGCCCGATCTGCATCTCTTGGAGGACCCGGGCGAACTCGTCGGCCAGCGCGCCGTCGGTGTTGCGGGCGACTTGGGAGAGGGCGGCGTCGAAGCCGAGGCCGGACTCGACCGAGATGGTGAGCAGGTCCAGGGCGTCGGGGATGGCTCGCTGGATCTCCTTCGTCCGGTCGTAGCCCTTCTGGTAGACGTACAGGTTCGGGGCCTGGTAGCCGACCAGCGAGACGATCACGGTCGCGGCCAGGGTGGGGGCCAGGCCCAGCCCGAACAGGAATGTGAAGAGCAGGCTGACCAGCAGGCCCACGCCGAAGCCGATCACCTTCAGCGAAATGACCCGCTCGACGGTCCAGCCCGGAGGGTTGCCGGCGATCTCGAGCTTGGTGCGGATGCGCTCGCCGCTGTCGTTCGGAGTCAGCCGACGGCCCAGCGCCTGGCTGCGGTCGAGCAGCGGGGACAGCACCCGGTCGTTGAAGGACGGCTCGAGCTCGGCGCGCATCTCCTTGGGGGCGGTGGTGTAGGCGTTCATCACCGCCAGGGAGCGCCCCACCCCGCGGGCCTCGTTGTCGAAGACGCCGACCGCGGTCAGCGAAAGCATGATCGCGGCGAAGATCGCCACGATGCCGATGATGAGGAAGATCGACGCGACACCCATCTCAGACCTCCACCTTGACGACCTTCTTCATCCAGAAGATGCCCACGGTCAGCAGCACCGCCATCACCACCAGCGCGAGGTACCCGATGGGTGTGCTGATCAGCGGCTCGAGATACGGCCGGTTGGTCAGCAGTAGGTAGAGCATGAAGACCGGGGGCAGGCCGCCGAGGATCCACACCGAGAGCCGCCCCTCGGCGGAGAGGGCGAGGACCTGACGCTCGAGGTACTCGCGCTCTCGGATGGTCGCGGCCACGCTGTTCAGCAGCTCGGACAGGTTGCCGCCGACTTCGCGCTGGATCCGGATGGCCATCACGACCCACTCGAAGTCTTTGGAGTGCATGCGCTCGGAGATGCCGGCCAGGGCGTCCTCGATGTCCACCCCGAGCCGGGACTCGATGATGGCCCGGCGGAACTCACCGGCCATCGGGTCGGCGCCCTCCCGGACCACCGTGTTCACGGACTGGGCCAGCGAGAGGCCGGCCGAGAGGCTGCCCGCCATCAGCTGGAGGGTGTCGGCGAGTTGCCCGTTGAAGCGCTTGATCCGCCGACTGGTCTTGAAGGACAGGAAGATCCAGGGGCCGACGAGGCCGACGAAGAGTGCCCCGAGCATCAGCACGATGCTGCCCGAGCCGAGCAGCAGCCCCAGCAGGCCCAGCGCGAAGGCGATACCGGCGTGCAGCAGCAGCCATTCGGCGGGCTTCAGGCTCATGCCTGCCCCCTCGAGCTTGAGCGCGAGCTTCTCCGAGATCCCCGCGCGGGACTCCAGGGCGCGCTCGGCGACCCCGACGGCCTGCGCGGTCATTCCCTGAGGGGCGGGGGTGGCGTTGGCCTTGGCCAGCTGGCGCGACCCGCGCCGGGTGTAGGCGCTGATCCGGTCCTCCACGGTTGCCTTGCGGCTGCCGAACCCGCCGAAGGCGGCGATGAGGACCACGAGCACGCCCAGTCCGGCCGCGGCCAGCCCGCCGAACATGAGCTGCTCGGAGACGACCAGGCCGGTGGTCTCCGCCGGGGCCAGCGTGGTCGGGGCGAGGGTGGGTGCGGGAGCGACCACAGCGTCGGCGATGGTGACGAATGCGCTGTCGGTGTACGTCTCGCCGTCGGCCTCGACCGAGACGGCCAGGGTGCCCTCGGTGACCTCGGCCGGCGCGCTCGCGGTGACCAGGATCTGGTTGGCCAATGCGGTGGCCTCGTCGGTGAAGACGCCGGCCAGGGCCTGCGGGTCGTCGGCGCTGATCACGCTGCCGCTACCCGAGGCGGTCAGCCGGGTGAGGACGGCAGTGTCCCGCGGCGACTGGGCCAGCGCGACGACGTCGACCTTGACCCCCCGCCGTTGGATGACGTTGATGGTGCCCTGGAGCCGGGTGGTGGAGGTGTCTCGCCCGTCGGAGAGCACGAGCACGCTGCGCGACCCCTCCTCGCCGGCGGTGTTCACCGCGACCCGGACCCCGTCGTAGAGCCGGGTGTCGCGGCTCAGCGAGAGCCCGTCGATGACGTCCGCGGAAGCGGCGCGGTCGGTGGAGGGCTCCTGGGCGACGACGACGTCGCTGGCGAAGGTCACGATGCCCACGTTGAGGTCGGCGGGCGCGGCGTCGAGGAAGGCCAGCGCGGCCCGCTTGGCCTCGACGAACTTGTCGTTCGCCTTCATGCTCAGGCTGACGTCGATGGCCAGCACGGCGGTACGCCGGACCTGGGTGGTTGCGTCGGCCGCCCGCTCGGCGGTGGCCTCGACCGCCTCGCCGTCCAGGGTGACGGTCATCGTGGACAGGTCGGGCGTGGCGTCGGCGCCGTCGCCGGGCAGCGAGTAGTAGACCTGGAAGCTGCCCTCGCCGGGCTCGACGTGGTCGATGTTGCCCTCGGCCGCGGAGGCCGGCACCGCCAGGGCCAGGGGTGCAGCGGCGACGAGGAGGGCCGCGGCCCACGCGCCGAGACCCCCGGAGAGTCGAGATCGTGCGGTCACGTCACATGCCGTCCATGGAGAAGATCATCGGGTCGACTCGCACGTTCTGCATGGCCAGCTTGTCGATGAACTTCGGGCGCAGACCGGTGGCCCGAAGGCGTCCCAGGCTCTTGCCGTTCTCGTCGAAGCCCATCGAGTGGTCGTAGACGAAGATGTCCTGGAGGGTGACCACGTCGCCCTCCATCCGCTCGACCTCGGTCACGTGGGTGATCCGGCGGGAGCCGTCACGCAGTCGGCTCTGGTGCACAATCACGTCGACGGCCGAGGCGACCTGCTCACGGATGGCCCGGATCGGCAGGTCCATGCCGGCCATCAGCACCATGGTCTCGATGCGGGCCAGGGTGTCGCGGGGACCGTTGGAGTGGATCGAGCAGATCGAGCCGTCGTGGCCGGTGTTCATGGCCTGGAGCATGTCGAGGGCCG
>JBBPYL010000040.1:0-9808 GCA_038199935.1 Propionibacteriales bacterium
ATCTCCTCGCGCCGGGCCAGGTGGCGGTGCATCCACTCGATGGAGTCGGCGTACACGTTGGGCGTCGCCATCTCTACGGTCGCCGGCAGGTTGATGATCACCGGCTTCTCGACGCTGGGCTCGAAGACCTCGAGCACCTCGTTGCACACCCGCACGGCGAACTCCAACTCGGTGCCGGTGTAGGACTCCGGGGAGTACTCGTAGTACACGGTGGTCTCGGGGATCGACTCCTCGAACTTGCGGCAGAGCCGGGCCCCGGTGACCGCGATGTCGACGATGCCGTCCATGTCGAGGCCGAAGACCACGCGCCGCTGGAGGGTGGAGGTCGAGTTGTACAGGTGCACGATGGCCTGCTTGGCCCCCGCGATCGACTCGTAGGTCCGCTCGATGAGGTGCTCGCGGGCCTGGGTCAGGACTTGGATGACCACGTCGTCGGGGATCAGGTCCTCGTCGATGAGCATCCGGACGAAGTCGAAGTCGGTCTGGCTGGCGCTGGGGAAGCCCACCTCGATCTCTTTGTAGCCCATGGCCACGAGGAGCTCGAACATCTTCTTCTTCCGCGCCGGGGTCATCGGATCGATCAGGGCCTGGTTGCCATCACGCAGGTCGACCGCGCACCAGCGCGGCGCCGCGGTGATCGGCCGGTCGGGCCACGTCCGGTCGGGCAGGTCCACCGGCGCGAAGGGACGGTAGCGCTGCCACGCCATCGGGCTGGGCCGTTGGGGGTTGGGCTGCCGGGGCGCGGCCTGGCGCCCCGCGGACGTGCCGCTGAGGTACGAACGGGTCTCGGGCTGGGAAGTCACGGGGGTCCTCGCTGAGTTCGACGGCTGGAAGGCCGGGCGGTGCCCGTTCACGGGGCGACTCCGCAGCGAGGGGTCCGGCTCTCAGACCTCGCTGCGGCACCCAAGGAGGAGGTTGCGCGCGCTCATGACCGGCTCAGCATAGCCCGTCGGGGCCGCGGTGACGCGACGGTACGCCGAACCGGTCGCCGCGGCGTGGTCGAATGAGGCCATGAGCGATGACGCACGGCTGGAGCGCGTCGAGCCCGCGGAGCTGGACCTGGTCACGGCCGACGCGCTGGCCGAGGTGCTGAGTGCCAGTGACGTCCAGGCCGGGCTCTCGCTCCCACCGCGCGTGGGCGGCGCGGTCCTGGCTGCCCGTCGTCTTCAGTTCGACGGACGCCCGGTCGACGGGGTCTGGCTGGCGTGGCGCGGCGAGCGGCTCGTGGGTCACGTCGACCTCACCCTTCCCCACCAGGAGAACACCTCCGATGCCCAGGTGCGCGGCCACGTCCATCCGGACGTACGCCGCCGCGGAATCGGCCGGTCGCTGCTCGACGTGGCCACCGACGTCGCACGGGAGGCGGGCCGAACCCGCCTCTACGCCGGGGCCTTTGTGCCCGGCGACGGCCCGGCCGCCCTGGAGTCCTGGGGCTTCCAGGTCACGCCGGGGCGGTACGCGGTGCGTCGGGTCTCGCTGCACGACGTGCCGCCGGGCCGCTGGGAGGGGCTGGTGGAGGAGGCGGCCACCTCAGCCGGTGACTACGAGCTGCTCCGGATGGTCGGTCCGACGCCTGGGGACCGGCTCGAGGAGATGGCCACTCTGCACGAGTCGATCAACGACGCTCCGTCCAACGACGTGGACGAGGAGCCGGCCCGGTTCGACGCCGCGCGCGTGCGGGCCTACGACGAGGCGATGAGCGGGCGCCGCCAGACGACGTACCGGGTCGTCGCCCGGCATCGGACCAGCGGCGACTGGGTCGGGCTGTCCCTGCTGTGCGTCGACGAGTTCTCTCCCACCCTGGGGATCCAGGAGGACACCTCGGTGGTGCGGGCGCACCGGGGTCACCGGCTCGGGCTGCTGATGAAGGCGGAGATGCTGCGGTGGATCAGCGCCGACCGACCCGAGGTGGACGCGATCGACACGTTCAACGCGGTGACCAACCACCACATGATCGCGGTCAACGAGCGACTCGGGGCGCGCGTGGTCGCCGAGCTCAGCGGCTATCGCCGGGATCTCGCAGCGACGCGTCCGAGGGCCCGGGCTCGCCTGACCGGGCCCGGAGGTCGGGCGGAGGGTTGAT
Source organism: Propionibacteriales bacterium (assembly GCA_038199935.1). Classification (GTDB taxonomy): domain Bacteria; phylum Actinomycetota; class Actinomycetes; order Propionibacteriales; family Nocardioidaceae; genus Nocardioides_B. The sequence continues at coordinate 2,084 of JBBPYL010000040.1, forward strand.
CCCGCGAGTCCGTCGGGACGGGTCCCGGTCCTCGCGTGCCGTCGGCCCCGCCAGGGCGCCGAGGTTGGCCACCACGACGGCCACGGGCGGGATGACCGCAGCCACGAGACTCATCACCACGGCCGCGGTGGTCGACCAGAAGCGGACCACGTTCCACGCCAGCACGATGAGCAGGACGCACGTGCCCATCAGTACCAGATAGGCGCGCCTGCGCTCACGTTGCCGCACGGACCGAACGGTACGCCGCACCTCGGCCGCGCGCCGTCGCCTACCCTGGACGCGGCCCACTCCCGACGACTGGACGTCCGTTGTCCGACACCTCCCGCACGACTCGGATGCTGGTCACGCTGGTCGTCCTCGCCTGCCTCCTGCTGGGCGCATGCACGTCCCCAGGCGCCGAGAAGGACTCGGGGGCGGCGCCGACCACCAGCGCGACCCCCTCCCCCGGAGTGGGCAGCCGCGACCCCGAGGCGTCCAGCACCCCCACCCCGTCGCCGACGCCCCAGCCGCCTCGTCCGCCCCGTCCACCGCTTGACGCGTGCTACCGGCTGGGCCTCGAGCAGGCCACCGCGGCGACCAGCGGCCAGGAGCCGGTGCGGTGCTCAGGACCCCACCAGGGGCAGACCATCCACGTGGGGCGGCTGGACGTCCCGGCCTCGGCGCCCCCCGCCGCGGTGTCCTCTGCACGGGTGCAACGTCAGCTCGCCCGCGAGTGTCCGGCCCGGTTGGCCCAGCACCTCGGCGGGACGGCACAGGCGCGGAACCTCACCCGCTTCGAGGTCGTCTGGTTCCGTCCCACGCTGGCGCAGGCCGCCCGCGGAGCCCGGTGGTACCGCTGCGACCTGATCGCCCTGGCCGCGGAGTCGACCCTGGCCCGGCTGCCGACCCCGCGGCGGACCAAGGGGATCCTCGACCGTGCCGCGGGAGCCCCGTGGTACGGGCTGTGCGGGACCAGCCGCCCCGGCAGCCGGGGCTTCGCCCGGGTGATCTGTGGTCGGGAGCACCGGTGGCGAGCGGTGGCGACCCTCGCCCTGGAGGGGGGTCGGCGCTACCCCGGCGTCCGCCGGGTCCGTGCGGCCGGCGACGCGCCCTGCAGCAACCGGGTCCGGGCCCAGGCTCCGGACCCGCTGCGGTTCGAGTACGGCTGGGAGTGGCCGACCCGGGCCCAGTGGGAGGCGGGCCAGCGGTTCGGCTACTGCTGGGCCCCGGCCTGATCGTCCCCGCCGAGGTCGGCGCCTGAGCACGTCTCACTCGCGGGCGGCAGGATGACGCCATGGGAGTCCTCGACGATGCGGAGCGACTCGAGCCGAGCAGTCTGGTGGCCTGGGCGGGCTGGCTCGCGGAGCACCACGCGACCGAGCGTGGTGTGTGGCTGGTGAAGGCCAAGAAGGCGACTGGTCGTCAAGCTTTCGGCTACGAGGACTCCGTCGTCGAGGCGCTGCGGTTCGGCTGGGTCGACGCGACGCACCGTCCCCTCGACGCCGAGCGTTCGATGGTGTGGTTCGCCCCCCGCCGGCCCGCCAGCGCATGGTCGCGCCCCAACAAGCTCCGTGTCGCACGGCTCGAGCGCGAGGGACGGATGGAGGACGCGGGACGGACCGCGACCCGGGCCGACCGGATCGCCCGGACGGCCGAGGCCACCGCCCAGGGTCTGCACACCCAGCCCGGGGCGCGGCACCCCGGGGGGCCCGCCCCGGGTTGACCAGGACGGTCAGAAGCCGAGCTTGCGCAGCTGCTTGGGGTCGCGCTGCCACTCCTTGGCGATCTTGACGTGCAGATCGAGGTAGACCGGGGTGCCGAGCATCGCCTCGATCTGTCGGCGGGCGTCGGTGCCGACCTGCTTGAGCCGCGCCCCCCGGTGGCCGATGACGATGCCCTTCTGGGAGGAGCGCTCGACGTACAGGTTCGCGTGGATCTCCAGCAGTGGCTTGTCTTCGGGGCGTCCCTCCCGCAGACCCATCTCCTCGACCAGCACGGCGATCGAGTGCGGCAACTCGTCGCGCACCCCCTCCAGGGCGGCCTCGCGGATGAGCTCGGCGACGATCGCCTCCTCGGGCGCGTCGGAGAGGTCGCCGTCGGGGTAGAGCGGTGGGCCCTCCGGCAGCCGGGCGACCAGCAGGTCGGCCAGCAGGCCGGTCTGCTCGTCGGCCACCGCCGAGACCGGCACGATCTCGGCCCAGTCCGTACCGGTCTTCTGGCCCAGGGCGTCGATCGCGAGCAGGTGGGCGGCCAGCTGCTCGGGGGTGGCCAGGTCGGTCTTCGTGGCGATGGCCATCTTCGTCGTACGCCGTACCTTGGCCAGCTCGTTGACGATGAACGTGTCGCCGGGACCGATCTTCTCGTTGGCCGGGAAGCACACGGCGACCACGTCGACCTCGGACCACGTGTCGGTGACCAGGTCATTGAGCCGCTCGCCGAGCAGGGTGCGCGGACGGTGCAGGCCGGGGGTGTCCACCAGGATCAGCTGGGCGTCGGGGCGGTGGACGATCCCCCGGACGACCGTGCGCGTGGTCTGCGGCTTGGAGGAGGTGATGACGACCTTCGAGCCGACCAGAGCGTTGGTCAGAGTGGACTTCCCGGCGTTGGGCCGCCCGACGAAGCAGGCGAAGCCGCTGCGGAACGCGGGGGTCTCAGGCACGAGCTCAGTGTGGCACGACCTCCGGGGAGCAGCTCTTGACGTGCACACGCGCCGACTCAGGGGGGTGGGGTGGCGGCCGGAGTGGGGGTGGGTCGCGGGTCAGCCGACCCAGGTCGGGCGCAGCGGGAAGCCGGAGGCGCCGTTCGCGTCCGGCAGGACACCCAGCACCTGGTGGAGCTGGATCTCGTTGCGCTCGAAGGCCAGGCGCGAGCCCGCCATGTAGATCCCCCACACCTTCGCGGTGCCGATCCCCACCTCCTGGACGCACTGATCCCAGTTCTGCACCAGGTTCTCGCACCAGGCGGCCAGTGTCATCGCGTAGTGCTCGCGCAGGTTCTCCTCGTGACGCACCTCAAGACCGGCGTCCTGCATGGTGGCGATGATCCGACCGGAGCCGGTGAGCTCCCCGTCGGGGAAGATGTAGCGGTCGATGAACTGACCGGTCGTGACCTTCGCCGTGTTGTCGGCCCGGGTGATACAGTGGTTGAGGATCCGGCCGCCCGGACGGAGCCGTTCGCGCAGGAAGGCGAAGTACGCCGGGTAGTTCCGCACGCCGATGTGCTCGGTCAGGCCGATCGAGCTGACCGCGTCGAAGCCGGTCTCGGCCACCTCGCGGTAGTCGGAGAAGCGGATCTCCGCCAGGTCGGCCAGACCCTCGGCCTCGATCGCCGCCTGACCCCAGGCCGCCTGCTCCTTGGACAGGGTGACCCCGAGGACCTGGACGCCGTACTCGCGCGCGGCGTGCCGGACCATGCCGCCCCAGCCGCAGCCCACGTCGAGCAGGCGCATGCCCGGCCGGAGCCCGAGCTTGCGGCAGATCAGGTCGTACTTGTAGGCCTGGGCCTCCTCGAGGCTGGCCTCGAACGAGGGGAAGGCGGCACACGTGTACGTCATCGAGGGACCGAGCACCAGCTCGTAGAAGCGGTTGGAGACGTCGTAGTGGTGGTGGATGGCACCGGCGTCACGGGTCCGAGAGTGCCGGAAGCCCTCGAGCAGGCGCCTCCAGCGCGGCAGCGCCTCCTGGGGTGGCGGCTCCGGCGGGAGCAGCTTGCCGAGTCCGATCCCCCGGGCCAGCTGGAAGGCCTCCGCCGGCGAGGGCACCCGGAAGCGCAGCTGGCTCTGCAGCCGGACCATCGCGTCGTAGGGGTCACCGGGGTGCACGCCCTCGATCTCGAGGTCGCCCGAGACGTAGGCGCGGGCCATGCCCAGGTCACCGGGGGCGGAGAGCAGGAAGGACAACCCCCGCTCGGTGAGCAGCCGGATGTGGATCGGGGAGTCCTGCGGCCCGGCGGTGCTGCCGTCGTACGCGGTGAAGCGGAACGGCACCCCGCCGGCCATCAGTCGGCTCAGCGCCTCGCCGATCGTCACCCGCGGGGGCCTCGAGGGCTGGGCCTCTGGTCGCTCGACCGTGCTCGTCATCGTCTGCGTACCGCCTTCTCGTAGAGCTCGGTCAACCGCTGGTCGGGGTCGGTCTCCTTCGCCACGGCCCGCGAGACCGTCTGGTCGTAGAGGCGGTCGAATGTGTCCGGGTCGTAGTAGGCGTCGGAGTAGAGGGACTTGTGGCCACCCAGCGCGGTGACCTTGGCCTCGATGGCGCGGTTCTGGTCCCCGTCGGCGGCCCCGGGCTCGATGGCGACCGTCCCCCAGAAGCCGACGTTGACGTAGGTCTCGCCGGGATGCAGCGGGTAGGCCGGCCAGTCCCGGGTGCTGCGCAGCGGGCACACCCAGACCGGACGCATCCCGACCGTCTCGTCGAACCAGCCGAGGAACTCCGCCAGCCGGCCGACCGGGATCTCCACGTCCTGGATCACCCGCTCACGGGCCGGGAGACCACGGCGGGCGTCAAGCCGGGACTTGAGCCCGTACCGCGTCTCGAGACCGACGATGCGGTGGTAGACGTCGCTACGGCGCAGACGTCGCGGCCACAGCCGGCGCACCCGAGGACTGTGCAGACCGAGCGCTCCCGAGCACCAGAACCAGTCGGTGTCCCAACGCCACAGGTAGTCCAGCATGGTCAGCCGGTCGTGGCCGAGCCGCTGCACCGAGCGGAAGAACGGCTCGTCCCCGGTGTAGTCCGAGGGGGGCGTGGCGCCCGGGTCGTCGGTGAACCGGGCCAGAGTGAGGTAGGCCTCGTCGGGGGAGAAGACCACCCCGTCGACGGCGTCGACCTGCTGGTGCTCGTAGGTCCGTGCGGCGACGACCTCCTCGGTGAGCCGGGCGAGGTCGGCCAGGTCCGCGGCCCGCACGTGCCTGAGCTCGACGAACGCGGGGACCTTCTCCAGCCGGATGCGCAGCCGGGTGGCGTACCCCAGTGAGCCGTAGGAGTTGGGGAAGGCGTCGAAGAGCGCGTCACCGGGCTGCACCGTGCGCAGCTCGCCGTCACCGGTGAGCACGTCCATCTCGACCACCGACTCGTGCGGCAGCCCGTTGCGGAAGGACGTCGACTCGATGCCGAGACCGCTCACGGCGCCGCCGAGGGTGATGGTGCGCAGCTGCGGGACGACGAAGGGGATGAAGCCGCGCGCCAGCGTCACCTCGACGAGGTCCTCGGAGGTGCACATGCCCTGGACGTCCGCGGTCTGGGCCCGGACGTCGAGATCGATCACGCCCCGCAGGTCCGAGACGTCGAGTCCCGGAGCGGTCGAGCGGTCACGGGTCCGGAAGAGGTTGGAGGTGCGCTTGGCCAGCCGCACCGGAGAACCGGCTGGGATCGCGTCGTACGACGACTGGAGCCGACGCACCGCTTCGGTGTGCCGGCCAGGTCCGACCAGGTCACTCACGCGCAGAAATCTACACAGGATCAGCGGTCCACCGCGCAACGCCGGGCGGGTGTCGTCGCCCACACACCTCCGGGGCGGGCCTGGCCACCGGCTCAGGAGGTGGTGCTCGCCACCCAGCTGCCGTCCGGGCCGACCAGGTGCACCGGGACGTCCTCGCCCCCGAGGTCCCGGGTGGCGGCCAGATCGGCGTCCGCCACCTCGGTCGAGTCGCCCAGGATGACGACGGCCTCCAGCCCACGCGCTCCGGAGCTCAGGGCCATCCCCCCCGCCAGCTGGCCGGCGCTGACCTGCAGCGTGGGCAGCGCCACGGTCGAACCCGCATAGGTGCGACCGTCCTGGTCGCGCACCGCGGCGCCCTGTGCGGCGCGCGTCCGTGCCCGGGTGGCCCGGGCCAGCGTGACCAGCTTGAGGTCCTCGGGGTCAGTGAGTCCGCTGGGACCGGTCGTCGCGGTCGGGTCGCTCGGGTCGCTCGGGTCGCTCGCCATGGGACCCAGCGTAGGACTCGTCCTCACGACCGTCACCCGCGTCCTCGAGCACCGTGAGCAGCACCGTGCCGATCCGGTTCCGACGCCCCGAGGGTGCCTCCGCTTCCAGCCGCAACCCGGCCACCTCGACGACCGAGCCCGCGATCGGGACCCGGCCGAGGTGCTTGGCCATCAAACCGCCGACAGTGTCCACGTCGTCGTCGTCGATGGCCACGCCGCAGACCTGCTCGAGGTCGTCGACCGGGTAACGCGAGCTCACCCTGCTGCTGCCCCGGGCCAGGTGCTCGACGTCTACGTGCTCCACGTCGTACTCGTCGGTGATCTCCCCGACGATCTCCTCCAGCACGTCCTCGATGGTGACCAGGCCGGCGGTGCCGCCGTACTCGTCGACGACGACGGCGACGTGCTTGCGCTCGGCCTGCATCTCGCGCAGCAGGCCGTCGATCGGCTTGGAGTCCGGGACGTAGAGGACGGGTCGCATCACCGACTCGACCCGCTCGGTCTGCTCGGCCTCGTGACGGTCGAACACGCGCCGGGTGAGGTCCTTGAGGTAGGTGAAGCCGACGATGTCGTCAAGGTTCTCCCCCACCACCGGGATCCGCGAGTAGCCGCTGCGCAGGGCCAGCGAGATGGCCTGGCGCAGGGTCTTGTTGCGCTCGATGAAGACCACGTCGGTACGCGGCACCATCACCTCGCGGGCGATCGTGTCGCCGAGCTCGAAGACGGAGTGGATCATCGCCCGCTCCCCGGACTCGATCACGCTGGAGGCCTCGGCGAGGTCGACCAGCTCGCGCAGCTCGGCCTCGGAGGAGAAGGGGCCCTCGGTAAAGCCGCGGCCGGGCGTCAGGGCGTTGCCGATCAGGATCAGCAGCCGCGGGATCGGTCCGAGGATCTTGGTGAAGAGGATCAGCGGACCACTCGAGAGCAGCGCCACCCGCTCGGAGTGCTGCCGGCCCACGGTGCGCGGCGCCACCCCGATGACCACGAAGGACACGACCAGCGAGATGCCCACAGCAGCGAGCATGGCCAGCCAGCGGCTGCTGGTGGTGTCCGGGCCGGACTCGGCGCCGCCGCGATTGACCAGCAGGTCGAGCATCACCACCGTCACCATCACGATGGCGGCGATCTCGCAGAGCATCCGCAGCAGCAGGGCCGAGTTCAGGTAGCGCGGGGCGTCCTCGAGGATGACCAGCAGCCGGGCCGCGCCAGACTTGCCCTGCTCGGAGATCTCCTGGGCGCGAGCCTTGGAGAACGACGAGAGCGCGGCGTCGGCGCTGCTGAAGAGGCCGGCGACCACTACCAGGACGCCGGCCAGGACCAGCAGGTAGATGTCGACGGCACTCACGGTGTCTCCCCTGAGTCGGGGTCGGCCTCGGCGCTCGTGCGCCAGTCGCTCAGCAGGGTGTCCTGGAGACCGAACATCGCGGCGTGCTCCTCCGGTTCGGCATGGTCGTAGCCCAGCAGGTGCAGGATCCCGTGCACCGTCAGCAGCGAGAGCTCGTCGTGCACCTGGTAGCCCTCACGTCCGGCGGAGCGGGCTTCCTGCGCCTGGCGGGCGGCCACGGCCGGACAGACCATCAGGTCGCCGAGGATGCCCTCCTCGGGCTCGTCGGTGACCAAGCCCGGCCTCAGCTCGTCCATCGGGAAGGCGAGCACGTCGGTCGGCCCCTCCTTGCCCATCCAGCTGGCGTTCAGGGTGGCGATGGTGTCCTCGTCGACGAGCTTGACGCACAACTCGGCCTGCGGGTGCACCCGCATCTGGTCCCTCACGAACCGGGCCAGCCGGGAGAGGGCCGCCACGTCGAGGTCGGTGCCAGACTCG
>JBBPYL010000041.1:0-7007 GCA_038199935.1 Propionibacteriales bacterium
CCCGCGCCCCCGCCCCCCGCCCCCGCCCGCCGCCCCCCCCCCGCCCGCGCGGGGGGCCGGGGGGGGCGCCCCCCCCCCCACAATCGCGCACAGCCACCATCGGGGCGGCGGGCCACCGTTGTGGCGCCAGGACGGCCAGCCGGCGCAATCACACGAAGGCGCTGACCCCGGTGATGGCTCGGCCGACGATCAACGTGTTCATCTCGCGGGTCCCCTCGTAGGAGTAGATCGCCTCGGCGTCGGCCACGAAGCGTCCGACATGGTGCTCGAGCAGGATGCCGTTGCCGCCGAGCACCTCCCGCGCCCACCCCACGGTCTCGCGCATCCGCACCGTGGTGAAGGCCTTGGCCAGCGAGGCGTGCTCGTCGCCGATGACGCCGGCATCCTGGAGCTGGGAGCTGCGTACGCACAGCGCCATCGACGAGGTGACGTTGCCGAGCATCCGGACCAGCAGGTCCTGCACGAGCTGGAAGGACGCGATCGGCCGGCCGAACTGCTCGCGCTCGGTGGTGTAGCGCAGCGCGTGCTCGTAGGCCCCGCGGGCGCATCCGGTGGCCATCCAGGCCACGCCCATCCGGGTCAGCCGCAGCACCTTGGCCGTGTCCGCGAAGGTGTCCGCGCCGGAGAGCCGGTTCGACTCGGGGACGCGTACGCCGCTCAGGTGCACCGCCGCGTTCTGGACCACACGCAGAGCGATCTTGTCCTGCTGGAGGTCGAAGGTCATCCCCGGCGTGTCTTTCTCCACCACGAAGCCCTTGACCTGCTCGTCGGCCTCATCGCGCGCCCAGATCACCACCAGGTCCGCGAAGGAGGCGTTGCCGATCCACTTCTTCTCGCCGTCGAGGACCCAGGTGTCGCCCTCGCGCCGGGCCGAGGTGGCCAGGCCCCCGGCGATCCCGGAGCCCTGCTCGGGCTCGGTGAGCCCGAAGGCGCCGATCAGCTCGAGTCGGGCCATCGCCGGCAGCCAGCGCTCCTTCTGCTCCGGCGAGCCGCACAGATGGATCGAGCCCATCGCCAGCCCTCCGTGCACGCCGAAGAAGGTGGCGATCGAGGGGTCGGTGCGCGCGAGCTCCATCGACACCAGTCCGTCGACCAGGGCGCCGCGGGCCGGGCAGCCAGGGCCGTCGTAGGAGAGCCCCGAGATGCCCAGCGAGGCGAAGCCGGGCAGCAGGTCGTGCGGGAACTCTGCCCGGGTCCAGTAGTCGTTGATCACCGGCTCGACCTTGGTGGTCATGTGCTCTCGGACGCGGTGCAGGACCGCACGGTCCTCGTCCTCCAGGAGGAGCTCGAAGCCGAGAAAGTCCGAGGCGGGGCTGTCGTCGAGGTTCATCTCACTCCGGGAGGTGGTCGGGTCGTGGGGACGTGCCGGGGTCGGGACGCGCGGGGTCGATCCCGTCCAGGAAGGCCTCGACCTGCGGAACCAGCTCGGCGGCCTCGGTGAGGATCCCCAGGTGTCCGCCGCGGTAGACCAGCAGCCGGGAGTGCGGGATGAGCCGGGCGATGATCTTGGCGTTGACCAGCGGGATGATCGGGTCGTCGTCGCCGCTCACCACCAGCGTGGGTTGGCGAAGCAGCCCCAGGAAGGGCAGGCTCGACCAGCCGGTCGTGGCCAGCAGCTGATAGTAGTAGCCCCGCCGCGGCCCGGCCCGGGTGGCCGCGTGCAACAACTCGGCGCCGCGCTCGGGATGGGTGCGCATGGTGCCGCCGTAGATGTCCGCGGCGATCTGGCGGGCGTACGCCTGGTCCCGGTGCCGCCGTGGGGTGAGCATCTTGGCCAGCACGTGAGGTCGTCCCGGGACCATCAGCGTGCCCGTGCCGGTTGCGACCAGCACGACGCGGCGGACTCGCCGTCGGGACTGCACGGCGAGCTGCTGGGCGAGGCCGCCGCCCCAGGACAGGCCGAGCACGTCGAACTCGCGGTAGCCCAAACGAGCGACGACCGCGCCGACCCAGGAGGCCAGCGCGGCGATGGCGTACGGGGTGGGCGGAGGGGGGGAACCCCCGATGCCCGGCACGTCGAAGCGGATGACGCCCCGGTCGGGGTGGAGCGCGTCGACGAGAGGCTGGAGTGCCTCGAGGCTGGCGCCGATCCCGTTGCACAGCAGGAGGGGCGGCTCGTCTCGGTGCGCACCCCGCGGTGCCCGCACCGAGACCCGCACCAGGAGGCCGCGGACCGCCAGCGTGCGCAACTCGTCGCTGTCGGTCATCGTCATCAGCGGTCCAGCACGTAGGTGCCGGGCGCGTCGCACAGCGGCTCGTACGCCGCCGAGCCCAGCCGCCGTGGCTTGCCGCGCTCCGGCCCGGTGCGCTCGGCCAACCAGGTCACGTAGTCGTCCCACCAGGAGCCCGCGACCTTCTCGGCCGAGTCGAGCCAGGCCTCGGGGTCCTCGGGGTTCTCCGACGCGGTCTGGAAGCTGGCCTTCGGGTTCCCGGGCGGGTTGACCATCGAGGCGATGTGCCCGCTGGTGGACAGCACGAACTTGCTGCGACCGCCGAGCAGCTGGGTGGTGCGGTAGCAGGACTGCCACTGGCACAGGTGGTCCGCGATCCCGGCCACGACGTAGGAGTCGACGTCGACCTGGCCCAGGTCGACCTCCGACCCGAGCATCGTCGAGCCACCGGGCTCGGTCAGCGCGTTCGAGACCGCGAGCTCGATGAAGTCACGGTGCATCGCCGCGCTCATCCGCACCGGGTCGGCGTTCCAGAACAGGATGTCGAAGGCCTTGGGCGCCTTGCCCAGCAGGTAGTTGTTGACCCAGTAGTTCCAGATCAGGTCGTTGGGCCGGAGCCAGGCGAAGACCTCGGCCAGCATCCGGCCGTCCAGGTAGCCCTTCTGCTGGGAGCTCTTCACCGCCGCGGCGGCGACCTTGCGCGAGAGCAAGGCGCTGGGCATACCGGCCCGGGACTGGTCCAGGACGGTCACGGCCAGGCTGAAGGCAGCCACCCGGTCGAGGTTGCCGGTGGCCGCGAGGTGACCGAGCAGCATCGAGCTGATCATGCCGCCCGAGCACAGCGCGAACAGGGCGACCTGGTCGGCTCGGCAGATGGCCTGGCTGACGTCCATCGCCTCGATGATCGACTGGCCGTAGGTGTCCAGGCCCCAGGCGGCGTGCCGCGCGTCCGGGTTGCGCCAGGAGATCACGAAGACCTGCTGCCCCCCGGCCACGAGGTGCTCGACCAGGCTGCGCTGGGCGGCCAGGTCGATGACGTAGAACTTGTTGATCGTCGGAGGCACGATCAGCAGCGGCACTCGGCGTACCTTCGCCGTCGTCGGCTTGTACTGGATCAGCTCGAAGGTGTCGGTCCGGAAGACCACCGCCCCCGGGGTGACCGCGAGGTCGCGCCCGACCTCGAAGGCGTCCGGCTCGACCATCGAGGGGACTCGGGGCGCGGAGGAGAAGTCGCGCACGAACCGTCGACCCCCAGCCAGCAGGTTGCCGCCGCCGGTGTCGACCACCGTCTTGAGCACGGTCGGGTTCAGCAGGGGGTTGTTGCTCGGGGCGAGCGCCTCGACGAGGTTCTCCATCACGAAGCTCATCCGCTGGTCGTCACCCCAGTCGAGGTCGGCGTCCTCGACCAGTCCCCGGGCCGCCTCGCCCAGCGCGAGGTGACTCTGCACCGTGCGCTTGAGCAGGGGGTTGCGGGTCCAGCCGTCGTCGACGAAGCGCCGGTCCTTGGGGTGCGGCTCGAGGTCGGAGCTGCCGGTGCCGATCCGGGTCAGGGCCGCCGCGAGGTCCCGTCCGCGGCCGGCGACCCGCCCCGGACGCCGGGCCAGGTTCGCTGCGAACCTCAGCCCGGAGACCCCGGGCACGAACCGGCGCAGCGGGCTGAGGGCGGCGTCGGCGAGCAGCAGGTCGAGCGGGGCTGCTGCGTCGGAGCCGTCGTCCTCCACGTCGTTGAGCCGCCGGTCGGCGCGCTCGGCGGCCGGCGTGGAGGTGCTCATGTGGAGGACGTCGCGGCGTCGGACGTCTCTCCGTCGGCAGCGGGAGGCTGGACCTCGCGCCGCAGGATCTTGCCCGTCGGTCCCTTGGGCAGCTCCTCGACGATCCACACGTGCCGGGGGTACTTGTAGGCGGCGAGCTGCTCCTTGGCGAAGTCGCGGAGCTCCTCCTCGGTGGCCGAGGCCCCCTCTTTCAGCGCCACGGCGGCGCCGACCTCCTCACCGAGGTCGTCGTGCGGGATGCCGACCACGGCCACCTCGGCCACCGCCTCGTGCTCGTAGAGGGCCTCCTCGACCTCGCGCGGGTAGATGTTGTAGCCGCCCCGGATGATCAGGTCCTTCTTGCGGTCGACGATGAAGTAGTAGCCGTCGTCGTCCTGCTTGGCCATGTCGCCGCTGGCGAACCAGCCGTCCGTGATCGACTCCGCGGTCGCGTCCTCGCGTCCCCAGTAGCCCTTCATCACGTTCTCGCCCTTGATCTCGATCTCGCCGACCTCGCCGACGGAGACCTCGGCCCCCTCGTCGTCCACGAGCCGCATCTCGACCCCACGCACGGGCACGCCGATCGAGCCGGGCTTGCGCTCCATGTCCGGCTGGTTGAACGACGCCACCGGCGCGGTCTCGGACAGGCCGTACCCCTCGAGCACCATGCAGCCGAACGCCTCCTCGAAGCGCTTCATGACCTCGACGGGCATCGCAGAGCCGCCGGAGATGCAGGTGCGCAGGCTCGAGACGTCGTAGGAGTCGCTCTCGGGGGCGTTGAGCAGGGCGGAGTACATCGTCGGTACGCCCTCGAAGACCGTCACCTGGTCGCGCCCGATGACCTCCAGCGCCTTCTCGGGGTCGAAGCGGGGGACCAGGGTGAGGCAGGAGCCGGAGAGCACCGCGGCGTTGAGGCCGCAGGTGAGCCCGAAGCAGTGGAACAGGGGCAGGCAGCCCATCACGACGTCGTCTGGAGAGAGCTCGACCAGCGTCTCGGCGCTCACCGACGCGTTGGTGATCAGGTTGTGGTGGGTCAGCTCGGCCCCCTTGGGCTGGCCCGTGGTCCCCGAGGTGTAGAGCAGGACCACGGTGTCCTCGTCGTCCCGGTCGACGATCTCCTCGACCGAGTCCTGCTCGGCCAGTAGGTCGGCGAAGTCGGCCGGGTCCACGCTGATGCAGTCGATGCCGGCCTTCTCCGCGGCCTTGCCGGCCTCCTCGGCCATGGCGTGCCAGGCGAAGACGATCGACGCTCCGGAGTCCTCGAGGTAGTAGCCGACCTCGCGGGCCTTGAGCAGCGGGTTCATCGGGACCACGACCGCCCCGGCGGAGACGGCGCCGTAGAAGAGCATCGGGAACGCGGGCACGTTGGGCAGCACGAGGCCCACACGATCCCCGGGCCCGATGCCGCGACTGGCCAGCATCCCGGCCACCCGACGCGCGCCCTCGCGCAGCTCGGTGTACGACGTCGCGTGGTCGTCGAGGCGGACCGCCGCCCGATCCCCGTGCGCGTCCGCGGTGGTGGTCAGGTTCTGAGCAAGGTTGGTCATCCGTGCCTCCGTGGCCGATTCCCCCGGCGATTGTGTGGCCGCGTGAGGGCGGCCCGTGTCCGAGACGACTACCCGTTGTGTCGTGCTTCACACGCCAGCATGCCGGGAGCGTCCTCACGGCGATGAGACGGGGGGTGGGCGAACGTCAGGAGGCGAAGATTTTACTACGCTTATATAGGTATATGTCTGTATTGTCAGTGGTCACGGCTATACCGGTCTCTCGGGACCCTGGGCGCCGCTACCGGGACACGGCACGATGGTCAGGTGAACATCGTCCAGTTCCACCGGATCCGGTCAGGGATCCAGGCCAACGCCTCGCCCGGCGTCGGCCCCGACCTGACCACGATGGAGAAGTCCCTGCGCTCCCTGCTCCTGGGCAGCGGTGTCTTCGCGCAGGTCGAGGTGGAGCAGACCGATGACCCGGACCACCTCGTCATCGCGCTGTGCGAGTTCGATCCGGCGTTCACCGAGCAGGAGGTGGCCCAACGGCTGGAGACGATCTGGCGTGAGCGGGTCAGCTACACCTTCTGGGAGGCGCACGCGACGTACACGGAGAGCCAGCACGTCGAGTTCGAGGCGGCCACGCGGTCGGGCAGCTTCGGGCACTACGTGACGGTCCACCTGGTGGCCAAGCGCGCCGAGATCCCCGCCCAGCGCAGCGCATCCGACTGACCACCCGCCCACATCGTGGTGGGCGGGGTCAGTCGAACTGGGCCCGGTCCATCGCGTAGACGAAGCGGCGCTTGGGGTACTCCGAAAGTGACCAGATCTGGTCGCGGGGTCGGTGGTACGCCAGGTCCTCGGGACCGATGGTGAGCACACCCTCGTGGTGGTGCAGCGACCCGGGCAGACCGGACCACAGGCCCCCGCGACGCCAGACGCCACGGCTCGTGGACACGTAGTGCCGCCCGTCCACCACCACGACTCCCTGCATCCCGGGGATGCCGATCTCGATGCCCAGCGGCCACGTCCGCCGCTGCGCGTCGCCGGACAGCAGGACCGAGCCGGGGTCGACCTCGAAGCGGGTGATCCGGGTGCTCGCCCCGTCGCGGCCGTACTCCCCGGCCATCAGCCGGTGCGGGGTGCTGGTGCGGTCCAGCGACACGAAGGAGTAGCGCATCGCCGGGACGGCCTCGGCGTGACGGCCGGCGTAGCGGAAGCTCAGCGGCAGCACGTACCGGTAGCCGTACGCCCCCGGACCGTGCTCGCCGCCAGCCACCAAACGGTCCCGGGGACCGCCTGGGGGGACCTCGAGGATGTCGTCGAGACGGAAGGTGCTCAGGCCCGCCCTGGTCGCTGCGACGTGCAGGTGCCGTCCGTTCCACACCAGGCCACCGGCGTGCACCCGGACCGGCCGGAGGCGGACCTTACCCTCGACGAGGGTCGCGTCGACCAGCAGCACGTGCCGGTAGCGCACCGACCGAGGGTCCGAGACGTCGGTGATCGTGATCCGCGAGCCCAGATCGAGGTCGTTGAGGCGCTTGGAGTAGGCGCTGGTGATGACCACCGAGCGTCCGCCGACGAGCCCGTGCGGCACC
>JBBPYL010000042.1:0-9446 GCA_038199935.1 Propionibacteriales bacterium
AACGCAGCCTCACGGGGCCTCGAGGTACGGGTTCACCACCAGCGCATGGAAGAGCTCGCCCTCGGTCGGCGCTATCGCGCCATCTACTTCGCCGGGCCGACCTTTACTCTGCTGCCCGACGACGAGACCGCGCAGCGTGCGCTCGTGCGCCTCAGTGAGCATCTCTCGGACGACGGCGAGGCGTTGATCCCGCTCTGGGTCCCCGCTCCCACGCCCGCCACCGAGCTCGGGGAGGCCCAGACCGCCGAGACCGAACAGACCGGCGAGGACGGGAACGGTGTCGAGCTGCGCTACACCCCGACCTCCGAGGCGTACGACGCGCAGGCTCGGACCCGGACGACGTCGGTGACCTACGAGCGGATCACCTCCACCGAAGCCGAGAGGGTGCAGCGCGACTGGGTCATCCACTGGCACACCCCGTCGTCGTTCACCCGCCTGTGCGCCGACGCGGGGCTCCGCGTGGTGGCGTTGCGTGACGACACGACGGGCGAGTCGGCGTCGACGCGGTCGACAGAGTTCACCGCGACGGTGCGACGAGGCTGAGTCGAGGCGCCCGCACCGCGGGCGAGTCGCTGGTGCTCAGGCGCTGCGTGATCGCTTGACGGTGGGTCAGGTCGGCTCTAAAGTCCATCACTTAAGCAATCACTTGAGTGTGGGGGACGATGACGTTGACGGTGCTGGACACCTTCGCCGCCCTCGGCGACCCGGTCCGACACGCCATCGTGGACCGGCTCGTGGACGGCGACGCGACCGTCGGCGAGCTCGCCAGCCTGTTCCCGATCACCCTGCAGGCGGTCTCCCAGCAGATCGGCACTCTGGAGCGCGCAGGTCTGGTCACCCGCCGACGCGACGGCCGCACCCGGCGGGTCCACCTGGAGGCGGCGAGTCTCGCACAGGCCTCGCGCTGGATGGAGACCCGGCGGCAACGACTCGAGGAGCGCTACGAGCGGCTCGACGAGGTCCTCGCGGACGCGCTCGTCGCAGACCCGGCCACCCCGCCTACCTCGACCACCCGTCCCTGAATACGAGTCGACCCACCCCACCCTTTCCGCACCCCGAAAGGAACGACCATGACCCAGCACGACATCCGGCGCCCCGGTGCCACCGAGCACACCCGCACCGGTGACCAGAGTCTCCAGCACCGACGCGAGTTCGATGCGCCGGCAGCGCTGGTCCACAAGGCACACACCGACCCCGTGCTCTTCAGTCGTTGGATGGGCCCGCGCGGCACGACGGTGCGGATCGACCGGCTGGACGCGACCACCGGGGGAGCGTTCCGCTACGTCGTCGAGGCACCACACGGTGGCGCGTGGGCCTTCCGGGGCTCGTACCACCAGGTCGAGGAGGACCTGATCGTGCACACCTGGGAGTACGAGGACGAGCCCGGCGCCACCTTGGAGACGCTGCGCTTCAGCGACCTTCCCGAGGGGCGCAGCGCGCTGGAGATCACCTCGACCTACACCTCGAAGGCCTCCTGCGACGCCATGCTGGCCGGCGGAATGGATGCCGGCATGGACGAGGGCTTCGAACGGCTCGACGGTGTTCTCAGCGACGGGTGAGCCGACGAGGCGACCTTTGTGCCCTGGTGCGCGTGTCTTCTCCTGTGAGCCGACTGCACCCCCGTCGCTGCGATCGCGCTGCCGTGTCCCTGCTCGAACTCCTGATAGCCGGTGCCCTCGCGGCGTGCGCGACGGCGTCGCAGGTCGGGGACGGTGTGGTCGTGGTCGACCGTCTCCTCCCGGCCGGTGGTCAACGGTTCACCGAACCGGGCTCACCTGGGCGCAGGGCCGCAACCCTGTACTACTGGAACACGACGGTCGCCGACGGGGTCGACCCAGACATCATCGGCCTGCTGCGGACAACGTCCGGGATCTTCCTCCGCATCGAGTCGGAGAACGACCCGCGGTTCGAGACCAGCGACGTCGTCTACTGGGACGGCGAGGCGCTCAGCGAGGTGTCCTCGGGCGTCGCGTCGTTCGAGGTCTCGGCCGACAGACGGTACGCCGGCTGGTGGGAGCGCGACTCACGGGCGACCCGGGGTGGACTGGACGCGATCCGGGTCGTCGACCTGGCCACCGGGCGCGCGGTGGTCCGCACGAGCGAGGGGATGGGGGACCCGGCGGCCGGTGCGGACGAGCTCGCCACGCTGTACGCGAACGCGTGGCCGAACTTCTCTGGCTTCGATGCGGAGAACCGCGTCTACTGGCACCGGGCGTCCGTGGAGGTCGAGGACGTGCGGTACGACCTGGGCACCGGCACCGGCACCGGCACCGGCGCCGGCTCACTCCGGACGGGCACCGAGGAGAGCGGCGTCGACCAGGGTGAGGGATGCCCCCGCTCGATGCTGTGGTCAGCCGACCGCGGCTACGAGGCGCTGTAGGAGTCGCCCCGACCGGGGAGCAGAGCCTCTCAGGCGGGTGCGGACAGGGCGGCCCGTACGGTGTCGAGCGTCCTGGCGTTGAACGCCACGATGCGTGCCTCGGCCACCGAGCTGACGGTGGACCGAAGGGTGTCGACAGCCGCGCGGACCGCGTCCTCGTGGGGCCAGCGGTAGACGCCGGCGCTGATCAGTGGGAAAGCCACCGTACGAGCGCCCAGCTCGTCGGCGACCTCCAGGCACCGGGTGTAGCAGGAGACCAGCAGTGCCCGGTCCCGCTGGCCCGCCCCGTAGTCGGGACCGACGGTATGGATCACCCAGGTGGCCGGCAGGTCACCGGCCGTCGTCCACCCGGCGTCCCCGGTCGCCAAGCCGTCGGGGAACCTGCGCCGGCAGTCCTGGAGGATCGCCGGCCCTCCGGCGCGGTGGATGGCCCCGTCCACGCCGGCGCCGCCGCGCATCCGGTTGTTCGCGGCATTGACGACCGCGTCGACCTGCTCGGTAGTGATGTCGCCGTCGACGACCGTCACCTCAGGCATGGGACCGCGGCCATCTCGTCAGGTCCGGGCGCGCTCTCGAGGGTCGTCATCAGCATGCGCCTCAGCCTAGACTCCCCGGCACGTGCGTCGGTCTTCCTGCACGAGCCGCTGCTCCAACCCCGCCACAGCCCCGCGCCGCGCTCAGCCAACGCAGCCGGCGATGATCTCGGCGACCTGGGCCGCGGCCGGCGGTAGGTCATCCGCTCGCCGCGCCAAGGCCAGGTCGACGCAGAGTGGGTCGGTGAGCTCGACGTACGTCACTCCCTCCAGCGCCAGACTGCGCACGGGCTCCGGGACTAGGGCGATGCCCAGCCCGGCGGAGACGAAGACCATCATGGTCGCGGTCTCGCCGACCTCGAGCACCGTGGGAGGCACGAACCCCGCCTCGGCGCAGGCGCGCAGGACGCGTGCGTGCATCGAGGAGCGCGGTCCGGACGGGTGGGTGACGAGGGTGTCCCCGGCCAGGAGGGCGAGGTCGATGCGCCGTCGTCTGGCCAGTGGGTGCTGGGTCGGCAGCGCAGCCACGATGGGCTCGGTCCGGAGATGGCGCAGGGCCACCGCCGGGGAGCCAGGCGGGTCCGGGCGCAGCAAGGCCAGGTCGAACGTACGGTCCGTGACGCCCTCGAGGAGCTGGGGGGAGAGCAGCTCGCCACGCAGATGGAGGTCGATGCCGGGCAACTCCTGACGCACGACCCTGGCCACGCGGGGAAGGACGTCGTAGGTCGCGGTGCCCACGAAACCGATCGAGACCCGACCCGCGCGTCCGGTGGCTACCGCGGTCATGTCCGCCGCGGCGTGCTCGAGATCCCCGAGGATCGCCCGGGCGTGGCCCACGAAGCGACGACCGGCCTCGGTCAACTCGACCCGCCTGGTGGTGCGCAGGAAGAGCGGGAGGCCGAGGTCACGCTCGAGCTGCTTGATCTGCTGGGAGAGGGCGGGTTGGGCGACATGCATCCGGGTCGCGGCCCGACCGAAGTGCCGCTCCTCGGCGAGGGCCAGGAAGTAGCGCACCTGCCGCAGCTCCATCTCCGGATTGTATCGGTATGACCGATGAATAAGGCCTTACTCAGTATTGGACCGGATCAATCAGTCGCGCCTACCGTCTGGGGTATGCCCTCCGCCTTCCTCTACGCCGCCGTCCGCACCCCCTTCGGTCGGTTGGGGGGCGCCCTGGCCGACGTCCGCCCCGACGACCTGGCCGCCCACGTCATCACCGAGGTCCTCGCGACGGCCCCAGACCTCGACGGCGCCGCCCTCGACGAAGTGGTCTGGGGCTGCGCCAACCAGGCCGGTGAGGACAACCGCAACGTCGGCCGGATGGCCGTCCTGCTGGCCGGCCTCCCGGTCAGCGTGCCGGCCTCCACTGTCAACCGTCTGTGCGGCTCGTCGCTGGACGCCGCGATCATCGGGTCGCGCGCCATCGAGGCGGGAGACGCCGAGATCGTCCTCACCGGCGGTGTCGAGTCGATGACCCGCGCACCGTGGGTGCTGCCCAAGCCCTCCCGTCGCTTCCCGGCTGGGGACCTCACGGCGGTGTCCACGACGCTCGGCTGGAGGCTGGTGAACGAGAGGATGCCGGCCGCGTGGACGGTCTCGCTGGGGGAGGCCAACGAGCTGCTGGGCGAGCGGTTCTCCATCGACCGCGAGCGGCAGGACGAGTTCGCGGCCCGCTCGCACCGGCTCAGTGACGCGGCGTGGACCGAGGGCTTCTACGACGAGCTCGTGGTCCAAGTTCCCGGTGTCGAGGCGATGCGCGACGAGAGCATCCGTCCGGGGGCGAGCGCGGCCAGCCTGGCGGGCCTGACGCCGTCCTTCCGCTCCGCCGGTGGGGGCGGCACGATCACCGCCGGCAACGCCTCACCGCTCAGCGACGGTGCTGCGGCGGTGCTGCTGGGCTCGGAGCGGGCGGCCGCGGTCGTGCGCCGACCCCCACTGGCGCGGGTCGCCGGTCGCGGCGTGGCGGCGGTGGAGCCGTCCATGTTCGGCTTCGCTCCGGTCGAGGCGGCAGAGCGCGCCCTGGCCCGAGCGGGGATCGGCTGGGCGGAGGTGAGCGCGGTCGAACTCAACGAGGCCTTCGCGGTGCAGTCGATCGCCTGCATCGACGCGTGGGGCGTGAACCCGGAGATCGTCAACGCCAGGGGAGGGGCGATTGCGATCGGCCACCCGCTCGGTGCCTCAGGAGGGCGCGTACTCGGCACGCTGGCCGCGCGGCTGCGGGACTCGGGCGGACGCTTTGGTGTGGCCGCGATCTGCATCGGGGTCGGCCAGGCGCTTGCCGTCGTGCTGGAGAACGTCGCGTGAGCGTGCGGATCTGCGAGAGCACCGCCGAGGCGGTCGACGGCACCCCGGACGGCGCGGTCGTCCTGGTCGGCGGCTTCGGGATGGCGGGCATGCCCGTCCATCTCATCGACGCCCTCATCGCCCAAGGAGCCACCGACCTGGTCGTGGTGTCGAACAATGCGGGGAACGGCCAGACGGGCCTGGCCGCCCTGCTGGCCGCTGGTCGGGTGCGCAAGGTGGTCTGCTCGTTTCCCCGACAGGTCGACTCCTGGGTCTTCGACGGGCTCTACCGGGAGGGGAAGATCGAGCTCGAGCTGGTGCCGCAGGGAAACCTGGCCGAACGCCTGCGTGCTGCGGGCGCGGGGATCGGGGCGTTCTTCTGCCCCACCGCGGTCGGCACTCCGCTGACGCAGGGCAAGGAGCTGCGCGAGATCGACGGCCGGACCTACGCGCTGGAGTACCCGATCCGCGGCGACGTCGCGCTGGTGGGTGCCCACCGCGCGGACCGGATGGGCAACCTCGTCTTCCGCAAGACGGCCCGCAACTTCGGGCCGGTGATGGCCACGGCGGCGGCCACGACGATCGTCGAGGTCGCGCAGGTCGTCGAGACCGGGGACCTGGACCCCGAGGCCGTGGTCACGCCGAGCATCTATGTCGACCGGGTGGTGGCGGTGTGAGCCTCTCTAAGGACGCCATGGCCGCCAGGGTCGCGCGGGACATCCCCCCCGGGAGCTACGTCAACCTCGGGATCGGCCAGCCCACCCTGGTCGCCGACCACCTCGATCCTGGCGACGGCGTGGTCCTGCACACCGAGAACGGCATGCTCAACATGGGTCGGGCCGCGATCGGTGACGAGATCGACCCCGACCTGACCAACGCGGGGAAGATTCCGGTGGTCGAGCTTGCGGGGGCGTCGTACTTCCACCAGGCCGACTCCTTCGCCATGATGCGTGGCGGTCACCTGGACGTCTGCGTTCTCGGCGCATTCCAGGTCTCGGCCACGGGCGACCTGGCGAACTGGCACACCGGAGCCCCCGACGCCATCCCCGCCGTGGGCGGGGCGATGGACCTGGCCACGGGGGCAAAGCGCACCTTCGTGATGATGAGCCTGTTCGCGAAGGGCGGCAGACCCAAGCTGGTGCCGGCGTGCACCTATCCCCTCACCGGGGTGGGGTGCGTCACCCGCGTCTACACCGACCTCGCGGTCTTCGACCTGACCGGGGACGAGGTGGTCGTCGTGGAGACGACCGGCATCACGTTCGCCGAGCTCAGTCGGCGCGTGGAGGTGCCCCTTCGGAGGGGCTCGCCGTAGCCAGCGGCCGCCAGACCGCGCGCCGGTACTGGGCGGGATAGGGGGCGTCGGCGGAGGCCACGCCGAGCTCTCGGGCGGCCCGCAGCGGCCATCTCGAGTCCCGGAGGGCCGCCCGCCCTAGGAGCACGACGTCCGCGGCGCCCTCGCGCAGGATCTGCTCCGCGGCCTGCGGGTCCTCGATGAGTCCGACCGCCCCTGTTGCGAGGCCGCCCCCGGCGCGCACCTGCTCGGAGAAGGGCACCTGGTAGTGCGGTCCGACGTCGATCTTCTGGTGAGCGACCGCGCCCCCGGAGGAGACGTCGATGAGGTCGACGCTTTCGTGGCGCAGGGACGCGGCGAGCTCCACGGTCTGGGCGAGGTCCCAGCCTCCCTCGGCCCAGTCCGTCGCGGAGACCCGCAGCAGGACGGGCGTGCCGCTGGGCAACGCCTCCCGGGTCGCAGCGACCACCTCGCGCAGCAGCCGGGTCCGCCCCTCGAAGTCGCCCCCGTACTCGTCTTCGCGGTGGTTGACCAGCGGGGAGAGGAACTGGTGCAGCAGGTAGCCGTGCGCCGCGTGGATCTCGACCGCGTCGAAGCCGGCGTCGGCGGCCCGGCCCGCGGCCTCGGCGAAGCGGGCGGGCATCGAGCGCACCTCGTCCAGGCTCAGGGCCCGGCACGGCGTCAGGTCGCCGAAGCCGCCGGCACTGGGGCCGACGGTCTCCCATCCGCCCTCCGCAGCGGGAACGCTTCCGTCCTCCCCGAAAAGCGGCGAGAAGGTCGACGCCTTGCGGCCCGCGTGGGCGAGCTGCACCGCGATGCGGGCCCCCTGGCCGTGGACGAAGTCCACGACGGGTCGCCAGGCCTCGCTGTGGGCGTCACTCCACAGTCCGGTGTCCTCCGGACTGATCCTGCCCTCGGGCACGACGGCCGTGGCCTCGGTGATGATGAGGCCGAACCCGCCGGTGGCCATCGAGCCCAGGTGCACCAGGTGCCACGGGGTGGGCAGCCCGTCGCGCGCGAAGCAGCTGTACTGGCACATCGGCGAGACCCAGGCCCGGTTCCGGACCACTAGGGCACCCAGGGACATCTCTGAGAGGAGTCGCGGCTGCTCGGCGGTCAGGGAGCGGTCGAGCGGGGCGTGGGACACGTGGGGCCTCTCTGGAGGGGTGTCGCGGGCGGGTGTGCCGCTACGACGGCGTGGTGGCGAGCGTGTCGTCGGCGGCGGGTGTGCTCGCGTCGGACGAGTGCTGTGAGGTCGGGGCCAGCGGGTTGTCGAGGCCCCGCCGCAGGGCGGCGAGGGTGATCATCACGGTGTCGCGCTCGCGCACGTTCGCGGCCCAGTCCTCGTGCGGGAGGTGCCGCTGGATGTCCGTCGCGACCAGATCGACGGTCTCGGGAGTCCACGGATCCTCGCGCGCACGCTCGATGCCGAGCCGAGCATAGACGCGGCCGTGCAGTTCCGCGTGCCGTCTCAGTCCACCCCGGGTGTTGACCTCGCTGGTGGCGAACGGCCCGAGCACCGACCACCGTTGACCCAGCCCCTCGCGGACGATCGTGTCCAGGTCGACCGGGGAGACGAGGCCGTCGCGGACAAGGCAGTACGCCTCACGCAACAACGCGCCCTGGAGCCGGTTGAAGACGAAGCCCTCGATCTCGGCGCGCAACAGGACCGGCGCCATCTGTACCGACTCGATGAGCAACGAGGCACGGTCCACAACGGTCTGCGAGGTGAAGGGGGCGGGCACGATCTCGGCCACCCGCAGGACGTAGGGCGGGTTGCCCGGGTGGACGACCAGGCAACGCTCCCGACCCGGGAGGTCGGCGGCGAACAGGGACGCGGTGATCGTGGAGGTCGAGCTGGCCAGGACGACGTCGCGGGCCGTCAGGGCGTCCAGCGTCACGAAGAGCGCCTTCTTCGCCGACAGGTCCTCCACGATGCACTCCTGCACGTAGCCGACCCCCGTGACTGCGTCCTCGAGCCTCCCGCGGGCCTCGATCCGGGCCAGGACCACCTCGGTGGCCTCGGCGGTGAGTCCGGCCCCCTCCAGCAGGGCGATCGTGCCGGCTGCCTCGTCGAGGGCCTGCGCCAGCCGGGTCGCGTCGAGGTCGACCAGGCGGACCGACCGGCCTGCGCAGGCGAAGACGACCGCCCAGCCGACGCCGATGCTGCCCGCCCCCACCACGGCGATCGGCTCCTCGCCGGGAGAAGGCACGGAGGTCGTCGGTGGGGATGAAGGGCCCGCGGCGCGCATCGGCTAGAGACCGACCGTGGTGGCGTAGGCGTTCAGCTCGCCGAGGATCTCGACGATGCGGTCGGCCCGGTCGCGGCCTTCGGCGCCGAGCTGGTCGAAGGTGGTCAAGGGGGCGCGCACCGGTCCCATCGGGTAGCCGACCCGGGCCGCCAGCTCCTTGGAGTAGCACTGGTGCCCGTAGGTGGGGTGCCCGGCGGCGATGATCGCGTCGAACGTGTGGATCATCGCGTCGAGCTGGCGGGCCTCGTCGAGCTTGCCCTGCGTGAGCAGCGACCAGATCCCGGCCGAAGCGCGGGGGATGTAGTTGCCGTAGGGGTTGACATACCCCTTGGCGCCCAGCAGGAAGGAGTCGACGACCTGCTCGCCGGCGTAGACCGTCATGTCGTCCCCGGCGAGCTCCAGCACCTCGGCCACCCGCCCGACGTCCTGCGAGGACTCCTTGATGTAGGAGACGGTCGGGAAGTCGTGGGCCAGCCGGGCGACCAGGGCGGCGCTCATGTCGACGTTGGAGGTAACCGGGTTGTTGTAGAGCATGATCGGGAGCGCGACAGCGTCGGTGATGGCCTCGTAGTAGCGGTGGATCTCGTCCTCGGTCGGCGTGTAGTAGTACGGCGGCAGGATCATCAGGCCGTCCGCGCCCAGATCCTCGGCCTCCCGGCTCTGGGCGACGGCGATTCGGGTCGACGCGTTCATCGTGCCGACGAGCA
>JBBPYL010000043.1:0-20181 GCA_038199935.1 Propionibacteriales bacterium
CGCATCAGGTTCGCGCTCGCGTCGATGAGGCCCTCGGTGTGGCTCAGCGCCGGACTCTTCTTGAGCGTGCAGTTCAGAAAGGTCGCCTTGAGGCCGGAGAAGTCGGCGTCGGGGAAGGTCATACCTCCAGCCTTGCGCCTGGCACCGTAGGGCGCAACCGCTCTGGGTAGTCGCCGTTGCTGAACCACATGAAGGAACGGGGGCAGCGCCTCGGTGAGCGCAGCGGAGAGCACCTTCTCGTCGGGCCGCTTGGACAGTTGAGGCTGGCGCAGCTGGATGAGCAGGTCGACATCGCCTCCGCCGTCGATGCGTCGGCCGACGAGCCCGAGGGGGCGTACGCGTGAACCGCATGGAGCTGGCGCCGCGGATCTCCGGCGCACTAGAGGAGCGCGATGTCGAGGGCCGCGCCCGGGCGCTTCGAGCGCTGCTCATGCGCGACCAGTGCCGCCGCCGACCACCCCATCCGCGCCGCCAAGTGAAGAAATCCCACGTCTGAGAACCAGCCCCACACCCCAGCTCGCGCCCGGCGCCTTACGTCGCGGGCCGCCCGCGCGTCAAACCAGATCGTCTGCCGCCGTTCCATATGTCCTTACATATTGTTGACACATTGTATGACTCGCGCCACACTCGTGCCCACGGGAACGCATCGGTTCGCGACCGGTCCCACGATCGGATCCAGGGAAAGAGGCCGACAATGAGCCAGACGACCGACCCGGGAGTCCGCGGTCGCATCGCCGGCGCACCGATCTCGTGGGGGGTGTGCGAGGTGCCCGGCTGGGGCCACCAGATGCCTCCCGAGCGGGTCCTCTCGGACATGCGCGACCTCGGGCTCGTGGCCACCGAATTCGGCCCGCAGGGTTTCCTCCCCGACGAACCTGAGGCGCGAGCGGCACTCTTGCGGGAGTTCGGGCTGGCGGCCGTGGGCGGGTTCCTTCCAGTCGTGCTGCACGATCCCCAGCACGACGTACGGCCCGAGGTCGACCGGTACGCCGACGCTTGCCTGGCCTCCGGTGCCGGCGTCGTCGTGCTGGCCGCGGCCACAGGTCGCGACGGGTACGACGAGCGGCCCACGCTGGACGAGGAGCAATGGCGCACGCTGTTGGCCAACCTCGATACGATCTCGGAACGGCTGAGACCACGAGGGCTGTTGACGACCCTGCACCCGCACATGGGGACCGTGGTCGAGGGCTCGGCCGAGGTGAAGCGGGTCCTCGACGGCTCGAGCGTCGCGCTGTGCGTCGACACCGGGCACCTGCTCGCCGCCGGTGTCGACCCAGTCGCGATCACCCGGGCCAGCCCTGAACGCGTGGGACACGTGCATCTCAAGGACGTCCACGCCGAGCAGGCAGCGCGAGTAGTGCGCCGTGAGATCTCCTTCTCCGACGCCGTGCGCGAGGGCATGTGGACCGTGCTCGGCACCGGCTCGGTCGACCTACGCTCAATGATCCGTGCCCTTGAGGACTCCGGCTACACGGGCTGGTACGTGCTCGAGCAGGACCTGATGCTCGCGCACCCGCCCTCGGGGACGGGCCCCGCCGACGACGTCGGCCGTTGCCTGACCTTCCTTGAGGACGAGTTGTCCTCTTCCACCACTGCAAGAGCGGACGCCTCATGAGAACGGCCCTTCGTCGCGCCGCTCCCCTCGGCCTGCTGGCGGCGCTGGCCCTCGGCCTGGCGGGCTGCGCACTACCCGACACCCAGGCCGCGGTCGAGGTCGAGAGGTCGTTGATCCCGCCCGAGGAGGTCCGCATCGCCGTGGTCACCCACGCCGCACCCGGTGACCAGTTCTGGGACTTCGTCCGCTCGGGGGTCGACGCTGCGGCGAGCGACCTCGACGTCAGTGTCAGCTACACCAACAGCCCCAACCCTGGCGAGCAGGCCACCTTGATCGACAACGCCGTGGCCGGCGGCGCTAACGGGCTCGTGGTGTCCATGGCCAACCCGGCCGCCCTGCGCTCCAGCATCCGCCAGGCGACCCAGGCGGGCATCCCGGTCGTCACGATCAACTCCGGGATCGAGGACTGGAAGGCCTTCGGGGCCTTCACCCACGTCGGGCAGTCGGAGGCGATTGCCGGCGAGGCAGTGGGCCAGGAACTGACCAAGCGGAAGCTGAAGAAGGTCGTGTGCGTGATCCACGAGCCCGGCAACATTGCGCTCGAGCAGCGCTGCAAGTCCGCCGCCTCCACCTTTGACGGCAAGATGTCCAACCTGCAAGTCGACGGCACCGACACCAACGGAACCAGCTCCTCGATCACCTCCAGGCTGCGCGCCGACAAGAACGTCGACGGCGTCGTCACGCTCTCCGGCCAGATCGGCACGCTCGCCGTCGGGGCAGTCGATGCCGCAGGCAGCGACGCCGAGATCGCGACCTTCGACGTCGACGAGAACGTGCTCGAGGCCATCATCCGTGAAGACATCTCCTTCGCCATCGACCAGCAACCGTTCGCCCAAGGCTACGAAGGCGTGTCCGCGGTCTACCTGCGGCTCGTCCACGGCGTCACCCTCGGCGGCGGTCAACCAATCTTGACCGGACCGACCATCATCGACCGGTCGAGCGCCGAGATCGCTCTGGCCGCACTGACAGGAGACCAGCCGTGAGCACCGCGACCACGACACCCGAGACGGACACAGAGCCGGACAGCGTTGACGAGCGGGTTAGCGCGGCCCATCCGCTGGCTCTCGTGTTCAAGCGGCCCGAGATGGGCGCACTCATCGCCGCACTCGCGGTCTTCTTGTTCTTCTCCTTGACCACGAGCGCGTTCTTCTCCGCCGGTGGTGCGACCACCTGGCTTGAGCAGTCCTCGACCATCGGCATCATGGCGGTCGCCGTCGCCCTGCTCATGATCGGCGGCGAGTTCGACCTTTCCGCCGGGGTCATGACGGGGTTCTCGGCCCTCACGGTCGGTGTGATGTCGACCTACTGGGGCTGGAACATCTGGCTTGCGCTGGTCGCCTCCCTCGCCTTGTGCCTAGGCATCGGCGCCATCAACGGTCTGCTTGTGATGCGGACCGGGCTGCCGAGTTTCATCGTCACGCTGGGCACCTTCTTCGTGCTCCAGGGCGTCGACCTCGCGCTGGTGAAGCAGATCATCGGCCAGGTCTCCATCCAGGGCTTCGCCGGCCTCGACGGGCAGCGCAGCGCCAGCTGGCTGTTCACCTCCTACGTCTCGATCGGAGACCTGGTCCTGTGGTCGAGCATCTGGTGGTGGGTCGCGATCACCGCGGTGGCCACGTGGGTGTTGCTGCGCACTACCGTCGGCAGCTGGATCTTCGCCGTCGGTGGCCAGGTGACCTCGGCGCGACAGGTCGGAGTCCCGGTCTTCAAGACCAAGATCGGGCTGTTCATGACCACCGCTGGCTGCGGGTGGCTGGTGGGCATGCTGACCCTGTTCCGCTACAGCACCGCCCAGAGCTCCAACGGCGTGGGCTTAGAGCTGATCTTCATCATCTGCGCCGTCGTCGGCGGCTGCGTGATGACCGGTGGGTATGGATCCGCCATCGGCGCCGCCTTCGGAGCCCTCATCTATGGCATGGTCAACCAGGGCATCCCCTACGAGGGCTGGGACAGCAATTGGCTCTACGCCTTCCTCGGCGTGATGTTGCTGCTCGCCGTGCTGCTCAACAACTGGGTCAAGACACGAGCGGAGAACGCCTCATGAGCACCGATCAGGAGCATGCAAAGACCACCGCCACCAGCACTGGACACGCCGAGCCGGGCTCCTGCATCCTCGAGGTGCGAGGAATCAGCAAGCACTTCGGCAGCGTCATCGCGCTCAGCGACGTTTCCGCGAGCGTGCGCGCCGGCGAGGTGACCTGCGTGCTCGGCGACAACGGGGCCGGCAAGTCGACCTTCATTAAGATCCTCGCCGGGGCCCACACCCACACCGAGGGTGAGCTGCTCGTCGACGGGGAGCCGCGCACGTTCACGGGTCCGCGCGAGGCACTCGATGCCGGCATCGCCACCGTGTACCAGGACCTCGCCGTCGTGCCGATGATGCCGGTCTGGCGCAATTTCTTCCTCGGCAGCGAGGTGAGCAAGGGCTGGGGGCCGCTGAGGCGCCTCGACGTTCCCTTCATGAAGCGCACCACCAAGCATGAGCTCGCCGAGATGGGCATTGACCTGCGCGACGTCGACCAGCCGATCGGAACCCTCTCCGGCGGCGAGCGTCAGTGCGTGGCGATCGCCCGGGCGGTCTACCTCGGCGCCAGGGTGCTGATTCTCGACGAGCCGACCGCCGCCCTCGGCGTCAAGCAGTCGGGGGTCGTCCTCAAGTACGTCGCCCGCGCCCGCGAGCGCGGGCTCGGGGTCGTACTCATCACCCACAATCCGCACCAGGCCCACCCGCTGGGTGACCGCTTCGTGCTGCTGCGCCGTGGCACGACGATGTGCGACCTGCCGAAGGCCGAGCTCTCGTTGGCGGACCTGACCTCGATGATGGCCGGTGGTGACGAGCTCACCGACCTCACCCACGAGCTCGAGCACGAGGACCCGTCGCCGCCGAGCGCCAACGCGTGAGACACCTCTTTAGGCCCCTCGGGACGGGCCCGCTGGGACCGGTCCGTATGCCGGCATGATTTTCACCCTCGCCGTGTGCTCGGAGATGGTCTACCTGGACCTGCCCCACCTCGACCGGATGCGGCGCATTAACGACCACGGTTCGCCTCCGAAGATCTGGGGCTGGGTCGACCGCGACGCCGCGGCGCTGGTGGCTACCGGGGCTCGCTTCACGCCCATGACCGGGTACCTGCGCGGCGACCTCGTCACCGAGTCCGGCTCGGCCGACCTGCTGGCCACCGCTGAGCAGGCAGTGCCGTTCGCCCACGCGATCCGGTGCCCCTCGCTGAACCTGCACGGCACCGGCCTCGGCCGAGGGCGGCCTGCCCGGCTCGTCGGTGAGCGTGGTGACCGGGCAGATGCGGTTGGGCGCCCCCTTCGCGCGGGCGTCGGACAGGCTGGCCCTCGTGCGCGCTGTGGGCAGCCCGCAACTGCGGATGAACCTCGACCTCTACCACGCGCAGATCGGCGAGAGCGACCTCGCCGAACTGATCCACCGGGCCGTCCCGTGGGTCGGGGAGGTCCGGGTCGCCGACGTGCCTGGTCGCTGCGAGCCGATGACCGGGGAGGGGCCCTGGGACTTCTTGGCCCGGGTCCTGGCCGACGCAGGCTACGCCGGCGTCGTGGCGATGGAGGCATTCGCGTCCCGACCCGGTGCCGAGGGCTCCGACCTGGCCCTCCAGCGCTTCCGACACGCCTCCACCTGCCGAATTCTCCGGGCAGCCAACTCAGGAAACTACCGGCTGCGGGGCGGCCGGTCGGAGCGCCACCAGCGGCCTTCGCATCGCGCGGCGGGTCCCAGGCTCAGTCGTTCTGCGGGAAGCCGAGGTTCAGGCCGCCATGGCTTGGGTCGAGCCAGCGTTGGGTGACGACCTTGCCACGGGTGAAGAAGTGCACACCCTCGCTGCCGTGCGCGTGGGTGTCGCCGAAGAGCGAGTTCTTCCACCCGCCGAAGGAGTAGTAGGCCACCG
This sequence comes from Propionibacteriales bacterium, assembly GCA_038199935.1. Lineage (GTDB taxonomy): Bacteria > Actinomycetota > Actinomycetes > Propionibacteriales > Nocardioidaceae > Nocardioides_B. Next base: position 5,527 of record JBBPYL010000043.1, read on the forward strand.
GGACAGGGACGGGGACGTTGACGCCGACCATGCCGACCTCGACCTCGTGCTGGAAGCGTCGGGCGGCACCGCCGTCGTTGGTGAAGATCGCGGTGCCGTTGCCGTACTGGTTGGCGTTGATCAGCGCCAGGCCCTCGTCATAGGAGTCCACCCGCAGCACCGACAGCACAGGCCCGAAGATCTCGTCGGTGTAGACCGACATCTGCGGGGTCACCTGGTCGATCAGGGTGGGGGCGATGAAGAACCCGTCCCCGTCTGCGTCGAACTGCGCCTCGCGGCCGTCGACGACCACCGTGGCGCCCTCGGCGCCGCCGGCCTCGACGTAGCCCGCGATCCGGTCGCGGGCCTCGCGGGTGACGACCGGGCCCATGTCGCAGCCGCGGGTGCCGTCACCGGTGCGCAGCCCGGCCATCCGGTCGGTGATCTTTCCCACCAGCTCGTCGGCGATCGAGTCGACCGCGACCAGAGCAGAGATCGCCATGCACCGCTCGCCGGCCGAGCCGAAGCCGGCGTTGACCGCGGCGTCGGCGGCGAGGTCGAGGTCGGCGTCGGGCAGCACCAGCATGTGATTCTTGGCCCCGCCGAGCGCCTGCACGCGCTTGCCGTGGGCGGTGCCGGTCTCGTAGACGTAGCGAGCGATCGGGGTGGAGCCGACGAAGGAGATCGAGGCCACCCGGGGGTGGGTGAGCAGCGTGTCGACGGCCTCCTTGTCACCGTTGACGACGTTCATTATGCCGTCGGGCAGGCCGGCCTCGGTCCACAGCGCTGCCATGGCCAGGGTCGCCGAGGGGTCCTTCTCCGAGGGCTTCAGGACGACCGCGTTGCCGCAGGCGATCGCGACGGGGACGAACCACAGCGGCACCATGGCCGGGAAGTTGAACGGCGAAATCACCGCGCACACTCCGACCGACTGGCGCAGGGAGTAGACGTCGACGCCGGTGGAGGCGTTCTCGGAGTGCCCGCCCTTCAGCAGCGAGGAGATGCCGCAGGCCAGCTCCGCGACCTCCAGCCCCCGGGTGACCTCGCCGAGGGCGTCGGCCAGGACCTTACCGTGCTCGGCGGTGATCAGCGCCGCGATCTTCTCCTTGTCGCGGTTCAGCAGCTCACGGAAGGCGAACAGCACCGCGGTGCGCCGGGCCAAGGAAAGGTCGGCCCAGCTCTCCCGCCACGCGGCGTGGGCTCGGTCGACGACCTCGCCGACGACCTCAGCGGAGGCGAGGTCGAGGACGCCGGTCTGTTCGCCGGTGGCCGGGTTGTAGACCGGGCTCGTCCGCTCGGCGGTGCCGGACCAGTTCTGGCCGGCGACGAGGTGGGTGATGCGGGTCGGGGTGCTCATGGGTGCTCCTGGGGCCAAGGGGTGGGTCGGCTGGCTGCATGGTCGGTGGCGGTCTGCTCGGCGGGGGCCACGTGGTTCCGCTGGTGCGTGCGGTGCTGCAGGTAGCGGGCGTGGGCTGACTTCGTGGAGGCGAGGTCCGCGGTCTCGCTCACCGGGACGTCCCACCACGACTCGCTGTCGGGGGCGTGGACCAGCGGGTCGGTGTTGACGTGGATCACCACCGGGGCCTGCTTCTCGGACTCCTTGGCCGTCCGGATCGCCTTGGCGAGCTCCTCGCGGGAGTCGACCTCTATGACGTGCACGCCGAGGCTGCGGGCATTGGCGGCCAGGTCGACGGGCAGCACGTCGCCGTCGAGGCGTCCCGACTCCTCGTTGCGGTAGCGGTAGCTAGTTCCGAATCGCTGCGAACCGAGCTCCTCCGATAGCGACCCGATCGAGTGGAAGCCGCGGTTCTGCACCAGCACGACGATCACCTTGATCCGTTCCTGGACGGCGGTGACGAGCTCGGTGGGCATCATCAGGTAGCCGCCGTCGCCGACCATCGCGAAGACGTCGCGGGTGGGGTCCGCGAGCCGGATCCCGAGCGAGGCGGGAATCTCGTAACCCATGCAGGAGTAGCCGTACTCGACGTGGTAGCCCTTCCGGTCGCGCACCCGCCACAGCTTGTGGAGGTCGCCGGGCATGGACCCCGCGGCGCACAGCACGACGTCGCGGGCCTCGCTGAGTTCGTTGACGGCGCCGAGCACCGAGCCCTGGGTCAGCACGCCGGGAGCGAGCTCATCTGTCACCTCAGCCGGCGGGTCGTAGGCGGCCTGGACCTGCGCGTCCCACTTGGTCCAGAGCCGCGCCTGCTCGTCGCGGTAGTCCTCACTCACGCTCCAGCCGCGGAGCAGCCCGACGAGGTCGGTCAGCGCTTCGCGCGCGTCGGCGACCACCGAGAGGCCGGATTGCTTGCCGGCGTCGAAGGCCGCGACATTGATGTTGACGAAACGGACACCGCGCTCGCGAAAAGCGGTGCGCGAAGCGGTGGTGAAGTCGCTCCAACGGGTGCCGACGCCGATCACGACGTCGGCCTCACGCGCCAACGCGTTGGCGGCCGTGGTGCCGGTGGATCCGACAGCGCCCATAAGCTGGGGGTGGCCGTGCGCGAGCGAGCCCTTGCCAGCCTGCGACTCCCCCACCGGGATCCCCGTGGCCCCGCACAGCGAGGCCAGGGCCTCCTCTGCACCGGAGTAGTGCACCCCGCCCCCGGCCACGATCATCGGGCGTCGCGCGGTGCGCACGATCTCGGCCGCCGCCTCGACACGCGAGCGCTCGGCGGGCGGGCGGGCCACATGCCAGGTGCGGTCGGTGAACAGCGCGAGCGGCCAGTCGTGTGCCTCGGCCTGAACGTCTTGGGGAAGCGCGACGGTGACCGCGCCGGTCTCTGCCGGGTCGGTGAGCACCCGCATCGCGCCCAGCAGCGCCGCGGGCAGCTGATCGGGACGCTCGACCCGGTCGAAGAAACGCGAGAGCGGCCGAAAGGCGTCGTTGACGGTGACGTCGGCGGCGTAGGGCGCCTCGAGCTCCTGGAGCACGGGGGCGGAGCGGCGGGTGGCGAACGTGTCCGAGGGCAGCAGTAGCACCGGGATCCGGCTGATGGTGGCCAGCGCGGCTCCGGTCAGCATGTTGGTGGAGCCGGGGCCCACCGAGGCGGTGCACACCCAGGTCTGGAGCCGATCCCGCTGACGGGCATAGGCGACGGCGGTGTGGACCATCGCCTGCTCGTTGCGGGCCAGCACGTAGGGCAGGCCCGGCTCGCGGCCGGCGTCGAGGGCGGCGGTCTCGTGCTGGAGCAGCGCCTGTCCTACGCCGGCGACGTTGCCGTGACCGAAGATGCCAAGGCACCCGGCAAACAGCCGGTGGCGCTCGCCGTCGCGTTCGGAGAACTGGTGGGCCAGGAACTCCACCGTCGCCTGGGCGACGGTCAACCGGACAGTCTCACTCATGCCACTCACCTCCGAAGGGCAGGCGTGGGTCGACGGCCTGGTCCTCCCAGGTCGAACGCACCCATGCATGGTCGGGGTCGTCGCAGATCAGCCAGGCTCGCTCAGGTCCGGGGCCGGCCATCACGTTGAGGTAGTAGAGGTCGTAGCCCGGCGGTGCCATCGAGGGGCCGTGCCAGCCGTGCGGCACAAGGACGACGTCGCCCGTGCGGACCTCGGCGAGCACGTCGATCGGGCGGTCGTCGGTGCCATAGACCCGTTGGTAGCCGACGGGGTCGGCATCGCGGTCAGCGCCGCCCTCTACGCGGGTCTCGAAGTAGTAGATCTCCTCGAGCTCGCTCTCGACGCCCTCGCGGTGCTCGTCGTGCTTGTGCGGCGGATAGGAGCTCCAGTTGCCGGCGGGGGTCAGCACCTCGCAGGCGATGATCGCCTCGGCTTCGAGAGTCCCCGGAACCCCGAAGTTGCGTACCTCGCGCGAGCAGGTTCCGGCGCCGCGCAGCTCGACGGGGACGTCCGCCACGGCGACGTGACGCGCGGGGCGAGCCGCGCTGCCCTCGGGCACCCGGGCCAGGCACAACGCCACCCGGGCGCTGGTCGCGGTCGTGCTCATTTCGAGGCGGCTGCCCGGCGGCAGGTAGGCGACGTCGGTCGGTCCGGCGAAGACGCTTTCGCGTCCGGCGAGCTCGATCGTGCTGCTCGTGCCGTCAGGTGTGGTGAGGGCCAGCGTGATGGCGCCTTGGAGCGGCACGGCCACGCACTCCCAGCCTCTGGCGTGCCAAGCCACGCAGTGACCCGGCTCGAGGGTCAGCACCCGAAGCCCGGTGTGCGCCCAACCGGGCCGGGAGTCGTCGACGACGACGTCGCATCCCTGCGCGGCGGTCGTGCCCCGCGGCAGTACCCAGTCCGGGGCCGTCATGCCGCACCCGCCCGGTCAACGCCGTGCACGAGCTCGGCGGCCACGTCGACCGCGCCAGCCACGTCCCCGCCGGGTGGGAACAACAGCGCGCGGCCGATGACCAGCCCGCGCACGGCGGGCAGCTCGAGGGCCTTGGCCCAGGAGGCGTAGGTCTCGACGGGCTCACCCTTGGGGTCGCCGCCAAGCAGCAGCGTCGGCATCGTCGTCGCGTCCATCACGCGGGCCAGGTCGTCGACGACCGGCAGCTTGAGCCAGGTGTGGGCGCTGCTCGCACCGAGACCGGAGGCGATGTGGATGGACTTGATGGTGCTGTCGGGGTCGAGCAGGTTCTTCACCCGTCCGCCGGCGTGGACGGACAGGAACGGCTCGACCATGGCCATCAGCCGGCGCTCGGCCAGTTCGGTCACGGCGGAGGCGGAGGCTTCGAGGGTCGCGGCAGTGCCGGGGTCCTCGAGGCAGATGCGGGTCAGCATCTTGCCGCCGTCGAGTCCGCGACGCGCGATCTCAGTCGCGGAGTAGGCGGTGAAGCGGTCGTCGAGCTCGAACTTCGCACCCTGCAGGCCGCCGCGGTTCATCGAGCCGATGACGACCTTGCCCTCCAACGCCCCCATCAGCAGCAGGTCATCGAGGATGTCGGGAGTGCCGAGCACGCCGTCCACGCCGGGTCGCTCCAAGGCCGTGGCGAGGCGCTCCAAGAGGTGACTCCGGCTGGCCATCGCCATCGGCTCGGTTCGCACTCCCAGCGCGCCGCGAGCCGGGTGGTCGGCGGCCACAAACAGCAGCCGGCCGTCCTCGCCGAGCAGAGAACGGTGCCGACGGGCACCCCATGCCTCGGTGATGCGCTGGGGCTCACGGGCCCGGATCTCGGTGAGGTCGATCATCAAGAGGTCCTTCCGGCGGTGGAGCGTCCAGCGAGGGCGGCCTCGACCTGCGCGGTGTCGGGCATGGCCGTGGAACACTCGAGGCGTGAGGCGACCAGCGCCCCGGCGACATTGGCGAACTCGAGGGTGCGACGCAGGTCCCAGCCCTCGATCAGGCCGTGGACCAGCGCTCCACCGAACGCGTCCCCGGCACCGAGCCCGTTGACCACGTCCACGGGGAACGGCGGCACCTCGACGCGCTCTTCGGCGGTCACCGCCAGCACGCCCTTGGGACCCTGCTTGACGATCGCGAGTTCGAGACCACGATCGAGCAGGGCGTCGGCGGCGCGCTGCGGGTCGGTCTCCCCCACGGCGACCTCGCACTCCTCGCGGTTGCCCACCGCCACGGTGACGTGCTCGAGCGCCGCCGCGACCTGGACCGCGGCCTCACCCGGCTCGGGCCAGAACATCGGTCGGTAGTCGAGGTCGAGGATGGTCAGTGGCCGCCGGGCGCGCGCCTGGTAGGCGCGCAGGTGAGTGCTGCGCGAGGGCTCCTGGGACAGGCCGGTGACCGTGGTCCAGAAGACGGTCGCCGCTCCGATGGCCTCGAGGGGCAAATCCTCCTCAGTGAGCTGCAGGTCCGGTGCCGTGGGGTAGCGGTAGAAATAGAGCGGAAAGTCGTCAGGCGGGTAGACTTCGCAGAACGTCACCGGCGTTGGTGGTCCCTCTGCTGGTCTCACGTAGGACGGGTCGACGCCCAGGCGGGCGGCCTCCTGACGGACGTAGCGGCCGAACGGGTCATCGCCAGTGCGCGTGACCAGTGCCACGGAGCGGCCGTGCTGCGCGGCCGCCACGGCTACGTTCGTGGCGCTGCCACCGAGGAACTTCTCGAAGGTGCGGACCTCCTCCAGGCCGACACCGTGCTCGAGCGGGTAGATGTCGACCCCGGTGCGACCCATCGCGACCAGATCGAACGAGTCACTCATCCGACACCCGCCCGGACGCCGGCACCGGGGATCTGGCTGAGCTCGACGGAGCGGCCCTCCGCCCGGGAGACCTCGCACGCCTCGCAGACACGGAACGCCTCTAGGGCATCGACCACGGTGCACGGGCTCTCCACCTCACCGGCGACCAGCCGTGTGAAGGACTCAAGCTCATGGCGGTAGGCGCGTTCGAAGCGCTCCATGAACGAGCGGTGGGCAGGGCCGACCAGGTAGTGGGCGCCGGGCTCGACCGAGCGCAGGGCCAAGGACTGGTCGAAGCCCACACCGACCGACCCGACCGAGCCGAGCAACTCCATCCGCACGTCGTACCCGGCGCCGTGGTAGCGGGTAGCGCTGAGCGAGACCAGGGTGTCATCATCGAGCGTGAGCAGGGCCGCCGCGGTGTCGACGTCGCCGGCGTCAGTGAAAAATTCTTCACCCTTGTTCGCGCCGGTCGCCATCACCGAGCGGACCTCACGACCCGTGACGAAGCGGACGATGTCGATGTCGTGCACGCTGCAGTCGCGGAACAGTCCACCGCTGGTAGGCAGGTAGGCCGCCGGTGGAGGCGCCGGGTCGTGCGTGCCGGCACGGATCGTGTGCACCCAGCCGAGCTCTCCGCTGAGCACCGCCTCCCGCGCGGCCCGGTAACCGGCGTCGAACCGACGCTGGAAGCCCACTTGGACGGGGACGCCGCGCTCCGCGATGAGGTCGACGATCTCGCGGGTCTCCGCCAGCGTAAAGGCGACCGGCTTCTCGCAGAAAGTCGGCATCCGCGCCTCGATCGCGGTGCGTAGGATCGCGGCATGGCTCGCGGTCGAGGACGCGATCACCAGGCCGTCGACCTCGGTGAGCAACTCATCGAGGTCGTCGACCGCGCGGTAGCCCTGCTCACGGGCCAGACGCGCTGCCGTAGCGGGGACTGCGTCGGTCACCACGATCTCTTCTACGACGTCGAGCGCGGCGAGGGTGGCGGCGTGGAGCACGCCGATCCTTCCGACTCCTGCCAGTCCGATGCGCATGGATGATCTCCTCGAGTGGTGGGTGGCCCGCGTAGGCAGCCGTCGCGCGGCGTCACTCGGACACCCTGCCGTGATGCCTTAGGCCGCGTCAACCTTTTGTTCTTACATCCTTACTTATGAATGTGAGGCGGGCCTCTAAGGTAGATTGCCTTTCATGGCGGTCCAGGAGGTGCCAGTTTCCATCGATCGACTTTCTCCCGTGCCGCTTTACCATCAGCTCGCCGAGCAGTTGACCCGCGCCGTGGACGACGGCGTGCTCCAGCCCGGAGACCCGTTCGAGAACGAGGTGGCGGTTGCCGCGCGTCTCCAGCTCTCGCGCCCCACCGTGCGGCGGGCGATCCAGGAGCTAGTCGACCAGGGATTGGTGGTGCGTCGGCGCGGGCTCGGCACCAAGGTGGCCAACCGCAAGGTGCATCGCAAGGTCGAGCTGACCAGCCTCTTCGATGACCTGCGGGGTGAGGGCCGGACACCGTCGACCACGGTGCTCTCTTTCACCCGCGAGGTCGACGCCCGGGCCTCCGCGGCACTTGACCTGCCCCCCGAGGCCGAGCTGCTCGCGATCAGCCGGCTGCGCTGTGCCGACGGCATCCCGCTGGCGCTGATGCGCAACTGGCTGCCTCCGGACTCCGACCTCACCCGCGGCGAGCTCGAGACCACCGGCCTGTACGCTGCGCTGCGAGAGCGTGGCATCAAGCCGGTGGTGGCGCGCCAGAGCATCGGAGCGCGGATGCCCTCGGCAGCAGAGCGCGGGCACCTCGACATCCGCGGCGCTAAACCGTTGCTCACCATGACCCGGATGGCGTTCGACGCTACCGGCAAGGCCGTCGAGTTCGGCGACCACTGCTACCGCGCCTCCGACTACACGATCGAGCTGATGGTCGACGAGCGCTGAACGTCCACCACCCAAACACGCGTTCACGCAAGTCAAAGCCTCTTTCCGCACCGCTCGGCTCGCAGTCAGCCCCCGGGCGCAACGACCTTACGGTCCACGACCCCGCCAAGGTGCTCCTCGACCTCGCGCTCAACACCGCTGACGCGAGGATTCGGGTCTGTCAGAGAAACGGTGTAGGCGGCGGTTCTCATTTCAGTGGTTCTCTGCGCTGGGCATCCGGTCGCCGAACGTGATTTCGAACGCGTTAAGTGCTGGCTTCCAGCGCATGGTCCATCGTTGCTGACCGGTGCCCTTGGGTCCGGCGACCTGGTACCAGGTACAGGCACTTCAGCGCTGCCTGCTCGGTGGGGAAGTGTCCCCGGACGGTGACCGCTCGGCGGTAACGGGCGTTCAACGACTCGAAGCTCTCCACGCGAAGGGAGCGTCCGCAAAGTTAATCTCTGACCAGGGGTCCACGCCAAAGGCTCGTCTACTGGCGGTGGGCGACCACCACGGTGAGGGGTTCTTCGGGGGGACGGGGGGAGGGACGGGGCGTGTGGGACTAGGCTGGCGTCGGTCAACTGCCTGCGTAGCACGCCGAAGTCGGGCAGCTCCAAGTGGCCCGCTCCAGGACTATCACTCCGGCGGCTGGTCCGAGACCCGAGGCAGCACCTGCGTCTCGTCGTCGGGACCCGTGGGGTGCGGAGGTTGGACGGACGGCCGATGCAGGGCGTTGGGGCGAGAGGGTGGGCGGCGCTGGGGGGCCAGACGCAGTTGGCGGCGCGCCCGCTCATCCAGCCCCAGCTCGTGCTGCAGCCGCCGGATGGTGGCGCGGGTCGCGGCGTAGAGCTCGACCACGTCAGGGGGTTGTGCGGCAGTCAGTGCGGCGTCGATGCGGGCCCGGGCGCGAAGCATGCAGTCCTGGGCGTCCTGCAGACGAACGACGTCGGCACCGCTCAGGTCGACCTGCGCGTCGCCCTCGTGACGGACCAGCTCGCCGAACGCGTCGGTGCCCGCCGCCAGCTCGCGAAAGGTCTTGGCCAAGTCGCGAAGCACGTGGCTCGCGGAGTCATCGTCCAGCCACTTGCCGTCGGAGGCGTCGGCCACCGAGCGCATTAGGCTCCGGATCGCCACCGCGGCGTGCTCGAGTGCCTCCAGGCCTTGGCGGAGGCCGGGCTCGACGCGCGGCGTACGGACGGCGCGCACGTTGAGGCGCCGTCCTTCCTCTGCCCGAAGCAGGGCGACACCGACCTCAGGGATGTTGTGGGTGATGCGCCGGGCGTCGTCGAGCCACTCCCGGGCGCAGCTGGGCAGGTGCTGTGGCTCTCCCTCCGCCACCGCGTCGAGCTCCCCGGCCGCCCTGACCAGGAGCTCGCTCAGCGCGTCGGCCAAACCGTCGATAGCGCGGCCGGCGGCCGAGCTGCCAACCTTCGGCGGGAAGACCAGTGTGGCGATGATGCCCACCGCTGCGCCAACCAGGGTCTCGGTGATCCGCTGCCACGCCGCTGCCTCTGCGCCGATCGCTCCGACTCCGAAGACGAGCATGGCGCTGATCGCCACCTCGACGAGGTTGGAATGCAGGCGCAGGAACTGACCGATCGTGATGGAGATCAAGATGAGGACGCCGAGGCTCCACCACTCGAGTGGGACAACGGCGGCGAACCCGCCGGCCAGTGCCACACCGGCCACGACCGCGACGACTCGGTCGAGGCCGCTCGCGAGCAGCGAAAGTGGTGTCACCTGAACCACCAGCATCGCGGTCAGCGGCGCGAGTAGCGGCTGGGTGCCTGGGAAGAACAGGGACGCCGCAACGAAGGCGAACGTCGCCGCGACCGTGATGCGCAGCGACCACAGCACCGAAGCGCGGCCGTCACGACGCACGCGCGCCAGCTCCCGGGAAACGAAGCCCCGCCACCATCGACTCACGCCCTCATTGTGCAACCGTCGCCTCAGCGGTTGGGCACCGGATGGACACGGATGGTCAGCTGCCGGATCACGTCGTCGCTGCAGTGATCGTCTCGTTCCGGGAGTCGGCCCCGGCCACGGCCCAGAACGGCTGCCGGATGTCCATCACGAGGTTCAGGTGTTCGCCCGGTGTCACACCTCGCGTCCCACCGCCAGCTCGAACTCGAGGTGGCGCTGCACGGCTGACGCAACGTTGCCGAGTCGGCCGACCCACCACGAGCCGTCGCCAGTCGAGCGAACATCTGGACGCCTGAGCAACTGCGGGCCGTCGTGCGTCACGTACGCGGTGACCGATCCTTCGTCCTAAGGCTGCTGGTCGTCACGACAGGGCTGCGCAGGGGCGAGCTCGGCGGCCGACGACGCCAGGACGTGGACCTGGAGTACGGCCGGGTCTCGCCGACGACCACGCGAGTCACCGTCGACGGGAAGACCCAGGAGTCGCTGACCAAGACTCGCAGTGGAGAGCGGACCCTGGCACTCGACCCCGCGACCCGCGAGGCGCTCCGCGTCTACATCCACACCTGGGCCGAGGAGCGGCGGCAACTCGGCCAAGACATCGACCTGCTCTTCGTGTGGCCCCACGGCGTCCCCCTGCACCCCGACACCATCACCGCGCTCTTCCACAAGCACTGTCTCGCCGCCGGCCTCCTACGGATCCGCCTCCACGACGTCCGTCACCCCTACGCGACCGCAGCGCTGAAAGCAGGGGCTCCGGCCAAGGTGGTGAGCGAGCGCCTCGGGCACGCGGCGGCAGCCTGCACCCTGCAGGTCTACAGCCACGTGGTCCCGGGCATGGACCAGGCCGCTGCCGACAGCGTCGCGGACCTCATCCTCGGAGGCGCGGACGAGATGCCCAACGCGTTGGGTCCCGATTCGGGTCCCGACCAGGCTTAAACACCCTTGGACATGGAACTGATCTGGGCGAAAGCTCAGGTCAGCGATGGTAGCGGGGGCAGGATCTGAACCCGCGACCTCTGACCTGAGTCGAGGGGAATGTGAGGCAGTTGGTGAGGCAGATACGGCACTCACCTTGGGAGAAGCACCGTGGCGTGGATCAAGACCCGAACCACCGACGACGGCGACACCCGGTTCGTCGCCTGCTACCGCGACCCCGAAGGCCGCCAACGCTCCGCCGGCACCTACTCCTCCCGCCGTGCCGCCGAACGCGCCGCCCACCGCGAAGAAGCCAAAGTCCGCGAAGGCGCCTGGCACGACCACACCCGCGGCCAGGTCACCTGCGCCGAGTACGTCGAGACCGTCTGGCTGCCCTCCAAACAAGTGGAGACCTCGACCCTGGCGGCGTACCGGTCCTACCTGGACAAGCACTTCCTCCCCACCTTCGGCAAACGGCCGATGGGCAACATCCTGCCCTCAGAAATCCAGCGCTGGGTCACCACCGCCACGCAGGACGGCCTGTCCGCAGCCAGCGTGCGGAAGTACCACACCATGCTGCACTCGGTCTTCGAACGCGCCCAGCGCGACCAGGTCGTCACCTTCAATCCCTGCGCCCACACCGAGCTCCCCAAGGTCATCAAGCGCAAGGCCCGGACGCTGACACCCAACGAGTACGACACCCTCCTTGCCTCCCTTCCGCCCAGCACCGGTTGATGGTCGAGACCGCCATCAGCACCGGCCTGCGGTGGGGCGAGCTGATCGCGCTCAAACCCCGCCACCTGGACCTCATCAAGCGCACGCTGAGCGTCGAAAAGACAGTCGTGGAGGTATCGATCAAGAACTCGCCCACCGGCGCCCGGATGCTGACCAAGCCCTACCCCAAGGACAACGAACCCCGCACCATGGAGCTGCCACCCGCGACGGCACCCCGATCTCCAGGAACACCTTCCGCACCCGGGTCTGGTTGCCAGCCGTCCGAGCGTCCGGACTCAATTTCGAGGTCCGCGTCCACGATCTGCACCACGCCCACGCCCACGCCTCCTGGCTCCTCGCCGGAGGCTCCGACCTCAAATCCGTGATGGACCGCATGGGCCACGCCCAGATCACCACCACCCAGAAGTACCTACATTCCCTCCCCGACGCCGACACCAAACCTCGACGCCCTCAACCGCATCCGCCGCCCGCGACGCTCCGGAGGCCGACCCACGCGATCCAGCGGAGCAGGACCCGTGCGGCCAGCCGGACTAAGGTCGGCCAGTTGCTTACTGATATCTGAGCAGATATCATCGGATGCATGGCTGGGACGATCGTCGAGCGCGCACGCCGTGGCAGTGGACTGTCGCAGCGCGAGCTCGCACGCCGGGCGGGAACATCTCAGCCCACCTTGTCGACCTATGAGCACGGCACCAAGTCACCGACCCTCGCCGTCGTCGAACGCATCGTCAACAGCAGCGGCTACGACCTCGACCTGTCCCCCCGCGTCACCTTCACTACCCATACCGGCGCTCGAGGCGCGCCGATCGTCGTGGCTGATCGACTGTGGCGTCTCGACCCCGCCGATGCCCTAGCCACGGTCACCCTTCCCCAGCGTCTGCACTGGTCGGGGCCGTCGCGCCCCTTCCGGCTGCGCGAGCGAGGGGACCGCGCCCGGGTGTACGAGATCGTGCTCCGCGAGGGCGAGTCCGCCGACCTTCTCACCTACGTTGACGGGACGCTGCTCGTCGACCTGTGGGACGAGCTCGTCCTCGCCGCCGCGATCCGTCGGGCATGGGAGCCGATCCTCTCCTGCTACGGCGAGACCGCATGAGCCGGCCGGGTCTCAGCGAATTTCAGATCGAGCTGGCCAATCTCTTCTTCTCCCTCCCCGAGTCTGCCGGGTTCCTCCTCGCTGGTGGCGGTGCGCTCATCGCCCAGGGGATCGTGCCCCGCCCCACCGAGGATCTCGACTTCTTCACCGCCCGCCAGGTCGGCAACGTCGAAGCCGCTAGCGATGCGCTCATCAGTGCAGTCGCGGCCCGCGGGTGGACCGCGGACCTCCACCGCAGATGCCCAGACTTCCGGCGTTGGGCCATCACCGGACCCGAGACCGTCTTGGTCGACCTCGCCGTCGACAGCCCCTCCACCGGAGCCCCGACTCTCACCATCGCCGGCCCCGCACTTGCCCCGGCAGACCTCGTCGTGAGCAAGACCCTGGCTCTGTTCGGGCGTGCCGAACCCCGCGACTACGTCGACGTCTACGTCTACGTCCTCAACCAACGCTTCAACCGCGAAGACACCCTCGGCATGGCCGCCGCGGCCGACCAGGGCTTCAATCAGGGCATGTTCGTGCAGGCCCTCCGCGCCCACCGACGCATTCGCGACGCGGACTTTCCCGACATCGGCGTGGCCATTGCGGAGCTCCGCACCTACTTCGACACGTGGGCCGACGAACTCTACGGCCGTTGAACCTCCGGACTCGCGTCACGGCTGGGTCCCAATCAAGTCGGTCCGGGACCGGGTTCTCCGCCCGCCGAGACACGCCTGAAGCGCCATCGCCACCGGCCAGATACCCTCCGGCGGTGACCATGCCTGCAACGCGTCTCGAGATCGTGGACGGGATCCACCGAGTCCTTACAACTGAGGGCCCATGCACCGAGGACGACCTTGTCGCGGCGTTGAAGGCCGAGGGCCTGGACCTGGGTGTGGATCCACTGGACACGGTTGCCGATCTGCTCGAGAGCGACGAGGTCGGGGTGGTCATGCCACTGGGCGACGGACGGCACGCCTGGCTACCCGCGCTGCTGATGGGGCGCACCTTCACTCACCGGGCGAGCCCGGCGGAGATCGAGCACGGCTTCCTCGATGTCTCCCCCGACCTGGAACCGCTGTCGCTGCTGACCGAGGACGAGACCTACCTCCTCCTCGACGGCACCGGGCTCGTCGAGGTCCTGGCAGGGTTCGACGACGACCTCCTGGCCGAGCGCGGAATCCCCACCGATTCGTTCGAGGAGTCCGCGTGGCTACTCGACCCAACTGCCCTGCGCGAACTGAAGGTGGGCGCGGGCGATCTCGTGGGGGTCACCGTACGCACGGACGGATTCGAGCTCACCAAGGTCACGTCGCCCACGCACGCAGCAGATCCCCGATCGATCCTCGACGCGTTGACACGGCTCGGCTACGGTGATCCGGACCAGATCAGCAGCGTCGTCTGGCTGGCCTGCGCACACGAACCAGGTCTGTTCGCCTCCCCCACCGAGCCGCTCACCGAGATTCTCGGGCGCGCCGGACTGGTGACCGACGGCGAGCAAGTCGCGCCTCCCGGATTCGACTTTGCCAGGTGGCGGACGAACCGGCGGATCGAGCACATCGCCCGGATGCACCAGCTCGACGACGACAGCGCGCTCGCGGTGCTGGTCCTGTCGCGCCTCTACGAGCGCGTCGCAGACCTCATCGAGCAGGCTCGGGATGCCCAGGACGTCAGCGAATCGATCGCCCACGCCCTCACCCCGACAGATGTCGAGACTGATCCAGGCCCCGCCCCACACAGTCTGTTGGGGGCCGACCGTCTCCTGGTCCGCGACCTCACCGAACGGCTGGAGGATCCCGCGGTCGCCGAGGCACTCCTGGTCGAAACCATTGGCGCGGGTCGCGACGGTGCCGCCGCGCTCGGTCTATTCGCCGAGACTCTCGAACCGCAGGTCCCCCGCGCAGCGCGGCCCGCGGTGCGGTGGCTCCTCGGCAAGGCCCACGAACGGCTCGGCGACGTGGCCGCCGCTGAGGAGGCCTACGTCGCCGCCCTGAGCATGAACGCCGACTCGCTGGTGGCGTTGTTCGAGCTGGCGCG